>NZ_MCGS01000005.1:0-172099 GCF_002607755.1 Serratia sp. BW106 | reverse complement strand
TTAAGTGAACGGTGTTAGCCTTAGGGCGCCTTTTTTATTGCTGTTTCCGCAGTGGGCGGTTTTGTGTCAAACCTGTTCCTTTTAACGCTGCCAATAGCTCACCGACTTGGGGGGTGACTTGGGGGGTAGGGCTTTATTTCAGCGCTCTCAAATCATGTTCGACATGGTTTCAGATATCGCTATTACTCCCCTTTCACCGAAGAATAAGCCCCAAAAGGTGAATCGCGTATCGTATCGCACTCAGTTGATCTATTCTTATAGGCGCAGGGAGTGCAGAAAAAGGGACGGAGTCCGATGAAAAAGCAGGTTTATAACAGGAGTTATGTCACATGGCGGTAGGGATCCAGAGCAGAAATTTCGCGCGTTGGTTGGCCCCGGTATTGGCATTGTTGGTGGTCATGCAATTGACTGCTTGCGGCGATAAAGAGCCGGAACAACGCAAGGCGTTCATTGATTACATACAGAATACGGTGATGCGCAGCGGCGCGAAAATCCCGACGCTGAGCGAAGATCAGAAACAGAAGTTCGGCAACTATGCCGGTGATTACGCCATTTTGGTCGGTTTTTCACAGCAGTTGTCCAAATCACTGGATGCCAGCCTGACGCCGGCGTTGGATCAAATTAACCAGATCCGCACCGCGCAGGACTACATGAGCAAGCGTGATATGCTGCAACAGTCCGTGGGGGCGCTGAACCTGCTGGGGCAGCAGATCCAGTCAGCCAAGTCACAGGCGGATACCGCCCGGGCCGCACTGAAGCAACCTGACGACCTGAAAGCGGTGTATAACCAGGCCTATGACAAGATTGTCACCGGGCCGGCCAATGCGCTGATGCCGGTTATTCCTACTACCGCCAGTTTCGTTCAGGATCTGGTGCAGGTTGGGGATTTCCTGCGTACTCAGGGTAATCAGGTGAGTTTTAACAATAACGGCGTGCAGTTCCGTACCTCCCAGCAGGCAACGCAGTACAACACCATGATGTCGAATCTGGTGGCCAAGCAGCAGGATTTACTGAACGCACAGAAAACCGTTTCAAGCGTCACCCAGTAATAGTGTAAACGCAGAAGCCGGCATAACGGCTTCTGCCATTTTCCTCCTGCCATTGCTTTCCCTTCCAGTCTTTCCAACAACTTGCTCACTTCCTGACCGACGCTTCTGTACTACACTTCAATTAATCATCGTTTTCCAATATGTAGTTTTCTTTCATTCATCGCACCGCTATTTCCCGACGGGATGAATGCTCACAGGGAAGAACGTCCCCCAAACCAGGATTCGGTAGCCACCGATAAATAAATTGTGACCAACATCACAATTCAAAAACAAACACGCAATATTAAAGTGTGATGTATATCTCATTTTTATTGGTTTTCAGGGCGAATTCAGACCATTGTCTTTTTTTTACACCGAGTAAGTGTGACGCATATCACTATAACCACCCTGCCAATGGGGTGTTGTTGGTGATCTGCGTCACAAATGTTCGGAAGGTTCGCCGGGCAAAAAACAGCGTGATAGAGTCCATTTAGTAGACAGCACCAACACAGCTGGACCGTTACAACAATAATCACGCGCTCTATTGTCAGCGCGTAACAATAGGGGTGTGTTTTATGTTTTCACCAGACATCAAAGTCAAAGTTCAAAACTTTGGCCGCTTCTTAAGCAACATGGTGATGCCCAACATTGGCGCATTTATCGCCTGGGGTATCATCACCGCGTTATTCATTCCTACCGGCTGGCTGCCGAACGAAACCTTAGCCAAGCTGGTTGGCCCAATGATCACCTACCTGCTGCCGTTGCTGATCGGCTTTACCGGTGGCCGGTTGGTGGGCGGCGATCGCGGTGGCGTGGTCGGTGCCATCACTACCATGGGTGTGATTGTCGGTGCGGACATGCCGATGTTCCTCGGCGCGATGATTGCCGGTCCGTTGGGCGGCTGGGCGATCAAGCATTTTGACCGCTGGGTAGACGGCAAGATCAAAAGCGGTTTTGAGATGTTGGTGAACAACTTCTCCGCCGGCATTATCGGTATGTTGCTGGCCATTCTGTCGTTTATGGCCATTGGTCCGCTGGTAGAAGGGTTGTCGCATATCCTGGCTACCGGTGTAAATATCATGGTGACCAACAACCTGTTGCCACTGGCGTCGATCTTCGTGGAGCCGGCGAAAATCCTGTTCCTGAACAACGCCATTAACCACGGCATCTTCTCACCGCTGGGCATCCAGCAGGCGACAGAAACCGGTAAATCCATCTTCTTCCTGATTGAAGCCAACCCAGGTCCGGGTATGGGCGTGCTGATGGCCTACATGTTCTTTGGTCGCGGCAGTGCCAAGCAGTCTGCGGGCGGTGCGGCGATCATCCACTTCTTCGGTGGTATCCACGAAATCTACTTCCCGTACGTACTGATGAACCCACGCCTGCTGCTGGCGGTGATCCTGGGCGGTATGACCGGCGTATTCACCCTGACCCTGTTGAACGGCGGTCTGGTTTCTCCGGCTTCTCCTGGCTCGATTCTGGCGGTGTTGGCGATGACGCCGAAGGGCGCTTATTTTGCCAACCTGGCGGCCATCGGTGCGGCATTTGTGGTGTCATTTGTGGTCGCCAGTTTCTTGCTGAAAACCTCAAAAGTGAAAGAAGAGGACGACCTGGAAGAGGCGACTCGCCGCATGCAAGAAATGAAGTCGCAGTCTAAAGGCGGCGCAGCGGCTCATGCCGCCGTGGATGGTGACCTGACCACGGTACGTAAAATCATCGTTGCCTGCGATGCCGGTATGGGCTCCAGTGCGATGGGGGCCGGTGTGCTGCGCAAGAAAGTGGCAGATGCCGGGCTGAAAAACATCTCGGTGACCAACAGCGCGATCAACAGCCTGCCGGACGATGTGGATCTGGTGATCACTCACCGTGATCTGACCGAGCGCGCGATGCGCCATGCGCCACAGGCCCAGCATATCTCGCTGACCAACTTCCTCGACAGCAAACTGTATAACGATCTGACCGAGCGCCTGGTGGCGGCCAACAAAACCACCGATAACCAACAGAAAGTCATTAGCACGCTGGACGACAGCTTTGAAGCGAGCGAGCAAAACCTGTTCCGACTGAGCGAAAGTAACGTGTTCCTTAACCTGCAGGCCAGCGACAAAGAGCAGGCGATCCGCTTCGCCGGTGAGCAACTGGTCAAAGGTGGCTACGTTGAACCGGAATACGTCCCGGCGATGCTGGAGCGCGAAAAACTCACCTCCACCTATCTGGGCGAATCGATCGCCGTGCCGCACGGCACCATCGAAGCCAAAGACCGGGTGTTGCGCACCGGCGTGGTGTTCTGCCAATACCCGCAGGGCGTGCGTTTTGGTGATGAAGAGGATGAGGTGGCTCGGTTGGTCATCGGCATCGCGGCTCGCAATAACGAACATATCCAGGTGATCACCAGCCTGACTAACGCGTTGGATGACGATGGTGTCATCGAGCGGCTGGCGAATACCACCAGTGTGCAGGAAGTGTTGGATCTGCTGGGTGGCAAAAAAGTTGGATAACAGAATCATTTTAAGGGGTGCAGCTTGCTGCACCCTTCGACATTAGAAAGGTAGGAATATGAAAGCATTACATTTTGGTGCGGGAAATATTGGGCGTGGTTTTATCGGCAAGCTGCTGGCAGACGCGCAGGCCGAACTGACCTTTGCCGACGTTAACCAGACGGTGCTGGACCTGCTGAACAGCCGTAAAAGCTATCAGGTCCACGTGGTCGGCGAGCAGGCCCGGGTCGAACAGGTTAACAACGTCAGCGCGGTGAACAGCGGCAGTGAAGAGGCTGTCGCTCTGATCGCCGAAGCGGATATCGTGACCACCGCCGTGGGCCCGCAGATCCTGGCTAAAATTGCCGGGACTATCGCCAAAGGGCTGATCAAACGTCATCAGCAGGGCAACAGCCAACCGCTAAACATCATCGCCTGCGAGAACATGGTGCGTGGCACCAGCCAGTTAAAACAGCACGTGTTCGATGTCTTGCCGCAGGATGAGCAGGCATGGGTCGAACAGCATGTCGGCTTTGTCGACTCGGCGGTTGACCGTATTGTGCCGCCGGCCGAAGCAGGCAGCAGCGATCCACTGGAAGTGACGGTAGAAACCTTCAGCGAGTGGATTGTCGATCAGACCCAGTTCAAGGGCCAGCCACCGGCGATCGCCGGCATGGAGCTGACCGATAACCTGATGGCGTTTGTTGAGCGCAAGCTGTTCACGCTCAATACCGGCCATGCGATTACCGCCTATCTGGGCCAGCAGGCCGGGCTGCTGACCATTCGCGATGCCATTCTCGACCCGGCGATCCGCCGCGTGGTGAAAGGTGCGATGGAAGAAAGCGGTGCGGTGCTGATCAAACGCTACGGTTTTGATGCCGCCAGGCACGCTGCTTACATCGACAAAATCCTCAGCCGCTTTGAGAACCCGTATCTGCACGACGACGTTGAGCGTGTGGGCCGTCAGCCGCTGCGTAAGCTGAGCGCCGGCGATCGCCTGATCAAACCGCTGCTCGGTACGCTGGAATACGGTCTGCCGCATGCCAATCTGATCCAGGGGATTGCTGCTGCCATGAGCTACCGCAGCGAGCAGGATCCGCAGGCCAAAGAGCTGGTGGAGCTGCTGGCCAAACTGGGGCCAAAAGCGGCGCTGGCGCAAATTTCCGGCCTGCCGGCGGAAAGTGAGGTTGTAGAACAGGCTGTTGCTGTGTATAACGCCATGCAAAAGTAGATTCGGCATGATGAATCTTCGGGCGCAGCCCATTGCGCCCCTACACCCCGACTTCGGCATTGACGGCGCCACCCAGGCCATTCGAAAAGCGACGATGGAAGAAGCACAGGCATTTGAAAATCAGGTTCTGGAACGACTGAACGCAGGCAAGACGGTGCGCAGTTTTCTGATCGCGGCAGTAGAGCTGCTGGCGGAAGCGCTCAACGTGCTGGTGGTGCAGGTGTTCCGCAAGGACGACTATGCGGTGAAGTATGCCGTCGAACCCCTATTGTCCGGTGCCGGGCCATTGGGTGAACTGTCGGTGCGCCTGAAGCTGATGTATGGGCTGGGGGTGATTTCACGTCACGAGTACGAAGATGCCGAACTGCTGATGGCGATGCGCGAAGAACTGAACCACGATGGGGAGGAATACCGCTTTGTCGATGATGAAATTCTCGGGCCGTTTGGTGAACTGCATTGCGTGGCCGCACTGCCACCGGTGCCCACCTTCCTGCAGCCTGGTGAGGCGGACGAATCGCTGATCGCCATGCAGCGTCAGCGATATCAGCAGGTATTGCGTTCGACTATGGTGCTGTCGGTCACCGATCTGATTGCCGGCATCGGTGCCAAGCAACCGTCCCGGCTTTCCCCGCTCGGCCGCAATTAAGCAAAGGCCGCGCGCCACTCGTCGAATAACAGCCACAGAGCCGTGGCTGCCATCAACCCCGCCATGACGCCATTAAACACCCGCAGTTTCCAGGTCACGCGCAGCGCATCACGCAGGCGATCGCCCAATATCGCCCATACCAGTACGCAAGGAATGTTCAGGGCGGTGAAACCGGCAATGATCATCAGCGTATGGCTGAGGCTGGCCCCTTCGCGTGGGGTGAACAGAATGGCCACGTTAATTGCCATCAGCCAGGCTTTGGGATTCACCGCCTGAAACAAAGCGCCGTGGATTAAGCGCATCGGCTGTGCCTGCTGTTTACCGTCCGGCGATGCCGCCCTGAACAATTTCCATGAAAGCCACAGCAGGTAGGTACAACCGATCACCGCCAGCGGAAAGCGAATCATACCGGCTGAACTCAGGATCAGGGCCAGCAGGGTGGTGGTCAGAGCCAGTTGTACCGCACAGCCGACGCTAATGCCAAACACCATTGGCAGGGTGCGACGCAGACCAAAATTAACCCCGGACGATGCCAGCAGCAGGTTGTTGGGACCAGGGGTAATCGACATGACGGTGACATAACTGATAAAGGCGGAGTCCAGCATAAGGGTTCCTTAAAAGGCCGAGGAGCAAGGGAACCAGCATAAAACCTACGGGCAGATGGTGACAGAACCAAAAACCCGCTATTGTCATGGATACAGTTGTATCAAATTCGAACTGTACCCATTGCCTGGAGACAAACTGTGACCCTGCTCGATGAAATGCCGGAAACGCGTTATCAGCAACTGGCGGATACGCTGGCGGAAGCCATACGCCGCGGCACGCTGCTGCCCGGCAGCCGTTTACCTTCGGTGCGCCGCTGCGCGCAGACCCATAGCGTCAGTATCAATACCGTGGTGGCGGCTTACCGCACGCTGGAAGATCGCGGGTTGATAGAAGCACGGCCACAGTCTGGCTTCTATGTGTGCAATACCTTACCGGCGCTGAAAGCCGCCTCACCGACCAGCAGCCGGATAGAGCCACCGGCGGATGACGTACTGGCGTTGATCGACACGGTGTTCGCCGCCCAGCAGAATTCGGCGTTCACCAACCTTTCGCTGGCCTGCCCGCAGACCTCTGATTTCTATCCCGGCGGCAAGTTGGGGCGAATGCTTTCCTCGCAGTTACGCCGTCAGCCGAATCTGATTGGCCAGTACGCGCTGCCGCCCGGCAGCCTGCGGCTGCGCCAGCAGATAACCCGGCGTTCGATGACGTTGGGCATGCTGCTGGAGCCCGGCGATATCACACTGACTCACGGTTGCATGGAGGCGCTGCAACTGGCGCTGCGTGTGACCACCAGGCCGGGCGACTGCGTCGGGCTGGAGTCACCGACCTATTTTTATCTGCTGCCGCTGCTGGCCAGCCTGGGGTTGAAGGCGCTGGAAATCCCTACCGATCCGCAGCACGGGTTGTCGCTGGATGCGCTGGAGCTGTTGCTGAACGAGAAGCGGCTGAATGCGGTGATCGCCATGCCGACGGTGCAAAACCCGTTGGGCTGCACCATGCCGTTGGCGGCCAAAAAACGTCTGGCGCGGCTGATGAACGATCATCAGGTGCCCCTGATTGAAGACGGGCTGTACGCAGAGCTGCAGTTCGGCGGTGCGCTGACCCCGGCGGTGAAAGCTTTCGATCGCGACGGCTGGGTGCTGTTCTGCTCCAGCTTTACCAAGACGCTGGCGCCGGACTTCCGCATCGGTTGGATCAGCGGCGGCCGCTTTAACGAGGCATTGCGCAAGCTGAAGGCGGTATCGTCGATGTCGGAATCGCAGTTGCTGTCGGAAACGCTGGCGATGTTCCTGGAAACCGGCGGCTACGATCATCACCTGCGCAACCTGCGAAAACGCTATGCTGCCCAGGTGGATGAAGCACGGGCGCTGATTGCACGCCATTTTCCACGCGGTACCCGGGCGACTCAGCCGGCGGGCGGTTTTGTGTTTTGGGTGGAGTTCCCGGCCGGGGTCGACAGCGTGGCGCTGTTCCACCAGATGCTGGAGGAACAAATATGCCTGACGCCGGGCACGCTGTATTCCCCCAGCGGCCGCTATCGCAACGCATTGCGGCTCTCCTGCTGTTATCCGTTTAATGCGCGTTACAGCCAGGCGCTGGCGCGTGTCGGTGCCAAAGCCTGCGAGATGAGTGGCTTGCCGCCGGGCATTGCGCAAGACGAGTAACCACGCGCGCATTTTGCTACAATGTGGTCATCATTGATTAGCGTGCCGTACAGGCACAACAGGCCAGAAACCATGAAAGAGATAGAAAAGGCAGAGATCAAGCGCCTTAGCGACCTGCTGGACGCACTGAAGCACAAAGATACCCTGGTAATCCAACAGGGCAATCTTGACCTGATCGCTCAGCACACCAAAGAAAAAGAGAAGATGGCAGCAGAAATCGAGCGCCTGAAAGGTGTGCGCGTTGAGAAGCTGAGCGCCGAAGCGCAAAAGCTGAGCCAACTGCCGTTCAGCCGTGAAATCACCAAGAAAGAACAGGCGGACATGGGCACGTTGAAGAAAAACGTGCGCGGCCTGATCGTGGTGCACCCGATGACCGCACTGGGCCGTGAAATGGGCCTGAAAGTGGTCACCGGTTACGCCAAGAAAGCCTTCTGATTAGCGGTACCCGTCATACTTGAAGTTGCATCTGTGTTAGCTGCGAGCGCTTACCCCAGTCACTGACTTGAGTCAGCTCCTGGGGACTCTCGCTCTTGCCGCCTTGATGCAACTCCAATTATTTTGGGTATGTGGCGCCCGGTTTTCATAGCTTGGTGGTGAAATACGCCTTGGTTTGATAGGGCACGGTCACGCTGTCCTTACCCTGCAATTCCCCTTCCTCTGCCACCAACTGCCGAATCTGTTCGATCACCTGTTCCTGCTGCTGTGGCGGTAAGGCGGCGATAAAGCTGGTGGAGCGCACCCGGTTAAAAATCACATCCTCAACCGCACCCTGATGACCGAGCATAAACACCTGCTCCTGCAACGCATCTAAGCCTTTGAACGGGAAAAGCTTACGCCATTCACCGGTGTAGAAACGCGGCGCGTCGCCTTCGTGACGGTCAACAATCTGATTCAGCTTACGCACCCAACTCACACGCGCATCGCGCATGTTCCACACCAGGCCAAGTTTGCCGCCGGGCTTAAGGATACGTTGGATTTCGGCCAAAGCCTTTGGTGTGGCGAACCAGTGGAAGGATTGCGCGCAGACCACCGCGTCGACCGACTCATCCGGCAGCGGGATAGATTCGGCGGTGCCCGCCAGGGTTTTTACCTGCGGCAGTGCGGCCGACAGCTTTTCCAGCATCTGTGCCACCGGTTCAACGGCGATCACCTGCGCACCGGTTTCCAGCAGGCGCGGGGTGAACTTGCCGGTACCGGCACCGAGATCGATCACCGTCATACCGGCGTGCAGGCCGATGGTGTCGCGCAGCCAGGTGGTGATTTCCGGTGGGTAGTCCGGGCGACCTTTAACGTAACGATCGGCGTTGGCCTGGTAGCCTTCGGCTGCCGCGTGGTGGATCGAATGAGACGGGGTGTTCATAACTTTGCTCCTGCCTGAAAGAGGGGGTCGGAACGACCGACGCTGAACAGTATAGGCCGATGAAAGCTTTTAGCGCTGCATGCGGCCATCAGGTTTGATTCCTGAGCGGTTATATTCAGCGGCCGAGCAAACGGCGATTAAAGTCTTCAAGACGGCCTTCGCTGATGCGCATCAGCATGGTTTTGCTCCAGCTGGCGGACAGCCCGGCTACCGCCAGCAGGCGGCGATACTGTTCTTCATCAAACGGCATATGCCAGGCAATACCGATGGCCTCGGCAACCGAGACATCGCTGCTGCGCGTCACCAGTTCCAGCGGATGATCGCCGCTGACTTTACCGGCAGACACCACGCGGTACAGCCAGCCACAGCGGCCGCTTTGCTGCATCAGCACCGAGATGTCATCGATATCAAAATGGTAGTTGAGCTTAAAGCATGGAGAGCGGGGCTGGGTGACCTGGATCAGCGCTTCGCCCCAGAGGAAGATATCGCCCATAAATACGTTGTGCTCAGTCAGCCCCAGGGTGGAAATGTTCTCGCCGAAGGCCGGTGCGCAGAACTGTTCTGCCTGCGCCGGAAACTGCTCGCGCCAGTGGTGGTAATGTTCACGAGGATAGTGACACAGCGCGCGGTCTGGCCCGCCGTGATAACTTTTTTCCGCCTGTTCGTCGCCTTCCAGGCCGAGCGGGGTCAGCTTGACGGCTCCGTCCACCAGACGTTTGGCAATGCCGCTGGGCCGCCCGCCTTCGTAGGGTTGGATAGTGCCGATGTAAACCTCTGGGTGATGCATATGCGCCTCCATGTCTCGCGTCGAAGGTCCAGCATAGCCTGAGTTGGCAGGGAGGAACAATAACCCGCCCGAGAGGTTTCGGGCGGGGGAAGTATCAGAAGGTGGTCCAGTTGTCTTGCGCGGCGGTATGGGTAGCCTGGGGTTTGCCGACCGGTGTTTTGATGGCGGCGCTTTTCACTGCGGCAGGGGCCTGATGCTCCGCCAGTCGGAACACCGAGACGCTCTGCAACAGCATTTCCGCCTGTTCTTCCAGCGAGTCGGCGGCGGCGGCGGATTCTTCCACCAGCGCGGCGTTCTGCTGGGTGGTGTGATCCATTTCGACAATCGCCTGACCAATTTGGGCGATGCCGCGGGTTTGCTCGTCGGAAGCGGCAGCAATCTCCGCCATGATGTCCCGCACATGGGTGACCGACAGAACGATTTGCTCCATGGTATTACCGGTGTTTTCCACCAGGCTGGTGCCGGTCTGTACCCGACTGACCGATTCGGTAATCAACCCTTCGATCTCTTTGGCTGCCTGGGCGCTGCGCTGTGCCAGGTTACGCACCTCGCTGGCCACCACCGAGAAGCCGCGCCCCTGCTCACCGGCGCGCGCGGCTTCTACGGCCGCGTTGAGCGCCAGAATATTGGTCTGGAAAGCAATGCCGTTGATCAGGGTGGTAATTTCGGCGATCCGCTGCGAACTGCTGGAGATATCACGCATGGTGTTGACTACGCTCGCCACCAGCTTGCCGCCCTGTTGGGCCGTCTGAGAAGCATCGGTGGCCAACTGGTTGGCATGGTGGGCGTTTTCGGCGTTCTGCTTCACCGTGGCGGTCAGTTGTTCCATGCTGGCGGCGGTTTCTTCCACCGCGGCGGCCTGTTGCTCGGTGCGTGAGGACAAATCGGTGTTACCGGCGGCAATCTCTGCGGCGGCGGTGGACACCTGGCTGACCCCCATCTGGATTTTTTCAATCATATCGCGCAGGTTCTGGCTCATCGCTGCCACGGCGTTCAACAGCTGACCCAGTTCGTCGCGACGGGTGCTGGTCTGAGCCTGGCGCAGATCGCCGCTGGCGATGCGTTCCGCCAGCGCCAGCGTACTTTGCAGCGGCCGGGTGATCTGCAGCGTGATGCGCCAGGCCACCAGCAACCCGGCAATAATGGCGATCAGCGTGGTGATGCCCATCTGCCACTGCGCCGAATTGATATCGTTATGGGTTTGCGTCAGTTCGTCCTGCATAAAGGCGTTAACCAGCGTGCCCACTTCCTGCGCGCTGTTGCCCAGCCGTTGGCTGATCGCTTGTTCCTGCTGATAGGCCGGCAGGTAGGCTTCAATACGGTTTTTGTAGTCGTCGAGCGCGGTCAGCAAGGGCTGCAACAGAGGGCGCTGGGCGTCGCTGAGCCGCCGACTGAGCGCGTTGGCCGCGCTGCGTGCATCGTCAATCGCTGCCACCAGCGGGGCTTCAGATTCCGCACTCAGGCTCAGCAACAGGCCACGGGCCCCGTAGCGCACCAGAGTCAGTTTCTGGTTCAACTGAATAAAGGCCAGTTGCAGATCAGCGTTGGTGATTTGGCGCTCCACCTGGTTAAGACTGTCCTGCACTTCCGACATGTTCCAGCTTTGGCGCACCGCGTCTTTCGCCGCCACCGCTTGCTCGAAGGCGTTTTGCTGCTGCTGGTATTGGCCGATCAGCCCAACCAGGCGCTGCAGGTCTTTTCGGCTCTGGGGATCCCAGTCCAGATCCTGGCCCTGGTTGATCAGCTTCACCGCGTTTTCGATATTGGTGCGGTTGTTTTTCAGGTATTCCGGTTTGTAGGTTTGGCCGAACAGTGCACGGTTGTATTTGGCCTGATTGATCTCGTCGTTCAGCCGGTTGCTGAAGTCGATGCGATCGGCGCGGGATTCGATAATATGCAGATACTGCGCGCCGGTTCCGGCGATGATTGCCGTCAGCAACAGCATCAGACCAAATCCAAGGCCGAGCTTTTTACCCACGGTGAGATGAACGAATTTTCCTGCCAATGTTTGCAATGCCGCCATAGTGATTTTCCTTTCCGGGCGAACGTCAATTGAACAAACTATCGGCAAAGGAAGGTCAAACTTTAGCGAATTTTGGGCAAAAAAATGCCCGCATTAAGCGGGCATCTTCATAGCCGGGGACGAATTACTTCTTCGCCGCGAAGCGTGCTGCTGCTTCGTCCCAGTTAACCACGTTCCAGAATGCCTTGATGTAATCTGGACGTTTGTTCTGATATTTCAGGTAGTAAGCGTGTTCCCATACGTCCAGGCCGACGATTGGGAAGCCTGAAGCGCCGGCAACGGCTTCGCCCATCAGCGGGCTGTCCTGGTTAGCGGTAGAGACCACAGCCAGTTTGTCGCCTTTCAGCACCAGCCAGGCCCAACCTGAACCGAAGCGGGTCGCTGCGGCTTTCTCGAATTCTTCCTGGAATTTCTCAACGCTGCCGAAATCACGTTCGATAGCGGCTTTCAGATCGCCACCCAGCGTGGTGCCGATTTTCAGGCCTTTCCAGAACAGGCTGTGGTTAGCATGGCCACCGGCGTTGTTACGCATGAAGGTGCGCTTGTCAGCAGGGACTTTATCCAGGTCCTGGATCAGTTCTTCAACGCCGTATTGAGCCAGCTCTGGGTAGGCTTCCAGCACGGTGTTGGCGTTGTTAACGTAAGTCTGGTGATGTTTGGTGTGATGGATTTCCATCGTCTGCTTGTCGAAATGCGGTTCCAGTGCGTCGTAGGCGTACGGCAGGGATGGCAGTGAATAACTCATGATCATCATCTCCAATGGTATAGGGGCGGCGCAATATGTGAGCACCGCGTAAGCAGTCGGATCATTATAGTTATTTAAATGATATTGAAAATGATTATCAATGCCCTACTTGTTGTAGGGTTTTTGGTTAGTCCACAATACGCTGCGGGTGGGTAAACACCGTGGCGCGGCCGGGTTTGCTGAAGCCGACCAGCGTCAGGTTGCTGCGTTCGGCAATTTCCACCGCCAGTGAGGTGGCCGCAGAAACCACAAACAGGATCTCGACGCCGCACATGGCCGATTTTTGCACCATTTCGTAACTGGCGCGGCTGGAAACCAGGATAGCTCCCTGCTGCCAGTCTTGTTTCGCGCGCACCCCGAGCAGCTTGTCGAGCGCGACGTGGCGGCCTACGTCTTCACAGCCACCCAGCAGTTCACCCTGCGGCGAAATCCAACTGGCGGCGTGGGTACAGCCGGTGAGTTGACCGACGGCCTGCACCTGCTTGAGTTGCCCCAGGGCACGGTCGAGGTTGGTGAGGGAAAAGGTCTGGGTGAACGGCAAAGCAGGCAGCGGGCGAAAAATATCCGCCAACTGTTCGATGCCACACACCCCGCAGCCGGTGCGGCCTGCCATGGCACGGCGACGCTCTTTTAAACCGGCAAAGCGACGGCTGGAGAGCTCGATTTGCACCTCCAGTCCATTACAAGTTTGGTTAATCTCTATACTGTAGATATCGCGCGGTGACTCAATGATGCCTTCGGACAGAGAAAAACCCAGGGCGAAGGCCTCCAGATCCTTGGGGGTACACATCATCACCACGTGAGAGATGCCGTTGTAGACCAGTGCGACCGGAACCTCTTCCGCCAGCCAATCCTGTTGTGCGGTAGTGAGTTGCCCACGTTGATAAACCTGAGACTGGGTTACCCCCGTGAGCAAGGTCTCATTGATGTCATTGATATGTTGGTCTGGCTTTATATTGTTCACTTAAGTGGCACCTGTCTGTAACAACCACATACACGCTGTGGTAATATTGCCGCGTAAAAACAACAGTAATTTTAGCGCTTCCCGCTTCCAGGGGGAAAGCGCCATTTGAAACAATGTGACAATCGCAAGTGAAAGGAGACCCCCATGCAGGTCAGCAGAAGGCAGTTCTTTAAGATCTGCGCTGGCGGTATGGCAGGGACGACGGTGGCTGCTCTGGGCTTTGCCCCGGAAGTGGCGTTAGCGGAAACCCGGCAGTACAAACTGCTGCGCGCCCGTGAAACCCGTAATACCTGTACGTATTGTTCCGTCGGCTGTGGGCTGTTGATGTACAGCCTTGGTGATGGCGCCAAAAACGCCAAAGAAAGCATTTTCCACATTGAAGGCGACCCGGATCACCCGGTCAACCGCGGCGCGCTTTGCCCGAAAGGCGCAGGTTTGGTCGACTTCATCCACAGCGCCAGCCGTCTTAAGTACCCGGAGTACCGTGCGCCAGGCTCTGATAAATGGCAGCGCCTCAGTTGGGACGACGCCTTCACCCGCATCGCCAAGCTGATGAAGGAAGACCGTGACGCCAACTTCGTTAAAACCAACGAACAGGGCGTGACCGTCAACCGCTGGCTGAGTACCGGCATGCTGTGTGCCTCGGCTTCCAGTAACGAAACCGGTTATTTAACGCAAAAATTTAGTCGCGCTCTCGGCATGCTTGCCGTAGACAACCAAGCACGTGTCTGACACGGACCAACGGTAGCAAGTCTTGCTCCAACATTTGGTCGCGGTGCGATGACCAACCACTGGGTTGATATCAAGAACGCGAATCTGATTATCGTCATGGGCGGTAATGCGGCGGAAGCGCATCCGGTGGGGTTCCGCTGGGCGATGGAAGCCAAAATACACAATAAAGCCAAGCTGATCGTCATCGATCCGCGCTTTACCCGTACCGCATCGGTGGCGGATTTCTACACGCCGATCCGTTCCGGGACCGACATTGCCTTCCTGTCGGGCGTGTTGCTGTACCTGATGACCAACGACAAGATTAACCGCGAATACGTCCACGCCTATACCAACGCCAGCCTGCTGGTACGGGAAGACTTTACCTTCGAAGACGGCCTGTTCAGCGGTTATGACGCGGAAAACCGCAAGTACGACAAAACCACCTGGAACTACCAGTTCGACGAAAACGGCTTCGCCAAGCGTGATCTGACGCTGCAGGACCCGCGCTGCGTGTGGAACCTGCTGAAACAGCACGTCAGCCGTTATACGCCGGAGGTGGTGAACAATATCTGCGGTACGCCGACCGAAGATTTCATCAAGGTCTGTGAATACATCGCCGAAACCTGCGTGGCGGATAAAACCGCGTCGTTCCTGTACGCCCTGGGCTGGACTCAGCATTCGGTCGGCTCGCAGAACATCCGCACCATGGCGATGATCCAGTTGTTGCTCGGCAACATGGGCATGGCGGGCGGCGGCGTCAACGCGCTGCGCGGCCACTCCAACATTCAGGGTCTGACCGATCTGGGTCTGCTGTCGCAGAGCCTGCCGGGCTATATGACGCTGCCGTCGGAGAAACAGACCGATCTCGACACCTATCTGAAAGCCAATACGCCGAAGGCGCTGCTGCCTGGCCAGGTGAACTACTGGAGCAACTACCCGAAATTCTTCGTCAGCATGATGAAGAGCTTCTACGGCGACAAGGCGCAGAAGGACAACGGTTGGGGCTTTGACTGGTTGCCGAAGTGGGACAAAGGCTACGACGTGCTGCAGTACTTCGAGCTGATGTCACAAGGCAAGGTCAACGGTTACTTCTGCCAGGGCTTCAACCCGGTGGCGTCGTTCCCGAACAAGAACAAGGTGGTGGCCTCGCTGTCAAAACTGAAGTTCCTGGTGACCATTGATCCGCTCAATACCGAGACCTCCAACTTCTGGCAGAACCACGGCGAGTTCAACGACGTTGATCCGTCGAAGATTCAGACCGAAGTGTTCCGCCTGCCGTCCACCTGCTTCGCCGAAGAAAACGGTTCGATCGTCAACTCCGGGCGCTGGCTGCAGTGGCACTGGAAGGGCGCGGATGCCCCGGGTGAAGCGATGAACGACGGGGAAATCCTGGCGGGCATCTTTATTCGTCTGCGTGAGATGTACGCGCGTGACGGCGGTGCGGTACCGGAACAGGTACTGAACATGACCTGGGATTACCTGACGCCGGAAAATCCTGCTTCGGAAGAAGTGGCGATGGAAAGCAACGGTAAAGCGCTGGCGGATGTGCTCGACGCCGACGGCAAAGTGTTGGCGAAAAAAGGTGAGCAGCTCAGCACCTTTGCCCATCTGCGTGACGACGGCACGACGGCCAGCGGCTGTTGGATCTTCGCCGGTAGCTGGACGCCGGCCGGTAACCAGATGGCGCGGCGCGATAACGCCGATCCGTCCGGCCTCGGTAATACGCTGGGTTGGGCCTGGGCCTGGCCGCTCAACCGCCGCATTCTGTACAACCGTGCGTCGGCCGATCCGCAGGGCAAGCCTTGGGATCCCAAACGTCAGTTGCTGGAGTGGGACGGCACCAAGTGGGGCGGGGTGGATATCCCGGACTACAGCGCCGCCGCACCGGGCAGTGATGTTGGGCCATTCATCATGCAGCCGGAAGGCATGGGCCGCCTGTTCGCCACCGATAAAATGGCCGAAGGGCCGTTCCCGGAACACTACGAGCCGTTTGAAACGCCGCTCGGCACCAACCCGCTGCACCCGAACGTGGTTTCCAACCCGGCAGCTCGGGTGTTCAAGGACGATCTGGCGGCAATGGGCACGTCCGACAAGTTCCCGTACGTCGGGACCACTTATCGTCTGACCGAGCACTTCCACTACTGGACCAAGCACGCGGTACTCAACGCCATCGCGCAGCCGGAACAGTTTGTGGAGATTGGCGAGAAGCTGGCGGAGAAAAAAGGCATTCAGCACGGGGATACGGTGAAGGTCAGCTCCAACCGCGGCTTTATCAAGGCCAAGGCGGTGGTGACCAAGCGTATCCGCACCCTGCAGGTGAATGGGCAAGACGTCGACACCATCGGTATCCCGATCCACTGGGGTTACGAAGGGGTGGCGAAGAAAGGCTTTATTGCCAACACGCTGACGCCGTTTGTCGGTGATGCCAATACGCAAACGCCAGAGTTCAAGGCGTTCCTGGTCAACGTGGAAAAGGTGTAACGGAGACGAATTATGGCAATGCAATCTCAGGACATCATTCGTAAATCCGCCACCAATGGCTTCACGCCGGCGCCACGCGCCCGTGACCACCAGGAAGAAGTGGCCAAACTGATCGATGTCACCACCTGTATCGGCTGCAAGGCCTGTCAGGTGGCGTGTTCCGAGTGGAACGACATCCGCGATGAAATCGGGCATAACGTCGGGGTGTACGATAACCCCGCCGATCTGACCGCCAAGTCGTGGACGGTGATGCGCTTCTCCGAAGTGGAGGAAAACGGCAAGCTGGAGTGGCTGATCCGCAAGGACGGCTGCATGCACTGCGCCGATCCGGGCTGCCTGAAGGCCTGCCCGTCGGAAGGGGCAATCATCCAGTACGCCAACGGCATTGTCGACTTCCAGTCCGAGCACTGCATCGGTTGCGGTTACTGCATCGCCGGTTGCCCGTTCGATGTGCCGCGCATGAACAAGGACGACAACCGGGTGTACAAGTGCACCCTGTGTGTCGATCGCGTTGATGTCGGCCAGGAACCGGCCTGTGTGAAGACCTGCCCGACCGGCGCTATCCATTTTGGCACCAAGGACGCCATGAAGGAGATTGCCGCCGAGCGCGTCAGCGAGCTGAACACCCGTGGTTATCAGAACGCCGGTCTGTACGATCCGGCGGGCGTGGGTGGCACCCATGTGATGTATGTGCTGCACCATGCCGACAAACCGCAGCTGTATCACGGTTTGCCGGATAACCCGACCATCAGCCCGGCGATCACGTTCTGGAAAGGCGTGTGGAAACCCCTGGCGGCCATCGGCTTTGCCGCCACCTTTGCAGCGAGTGTGTTCCACTATGTCGGTGTCGGTCCAAACCGCGTCGAAGAGGAAGACAACGACGAGCTGCACGATGAGGAGACGCGCAAATGAGGAAGGAAAAGCGTATTCAGCGCTACAGCGCGCCGGAGCGGATTAACCACTGGATTGTGGCGTTCTGCTTTGTGTTCGCCGCCATCAGCGGACTGGGGTTCTTTTTCCCCTCCTTCAACTGGCTGATGAACATTTTCGGTACGCCGCAGCTGGCGCGCATTCTGCACCCCTTCGTTGGGGTGATCATGTTTGCGGCCTTCCTGCTGATGTTTTTGCGCTACTGGAAGCATAATCTGATCAACCGCGAAGACATCGTCTGGGCCAAAAACATCCAAAAAATCGTCATGAACGAGGAAGTGGGTGACACCGGGCGTTATAATTTCGGTCAGAAATGCGTATTCTGGGCGGCAATCATTAGCCTGGTGCTGCTGCTGGCCAGCGGTGTGGTGATCTGGCGGCCGTACTTTGCGCCGTCCTTCCCGATACCGCTGATCCGCATCGCGCTGCTGGTGCATTCGCTGGCTGCGGTGGGGTTGATCATCGTGATTATGGTGCACATTTACGCCGCGCTGTGGGTAAAAGGCACCATTACCGCCATGGTGGAAGGCTGGGTGCCGGCGGCCTGGGCTAAAAAACATCATCCGCGTTGGTACCGAGAGGTCCGCGAGAAACAACAGGAAGACAAACCCTGATGAGCATCCGCATTGTTCCTAAAGAGCAACTAGGGGCACAGCGTGAGAAGTCCACAACGGCGGAAACCATCCCGCCGTTACTTTTCGCGAATCTGAAAAGCCTTTACAACCGCCGTGCTGAACGCCTGCGCAAGCTGGCGACCGACAACCCGCTGGGCGACTACCTGAACTTCGCCGCCCAACTGGCCGAGGCGCAACATCATGCGCTGCACGACAACCCGCTGACGCTGGATTTGACCGACGCGTTGCAGCAGAGTGCCGCCAGCGGCAAACCGCCGCTGGATCTGAGCGTCTACCCGCGCAGTGAACACTGGCACAAGCTGCTGGCCTCGCTGATTGCCGAGTTGCGCCCGCAGGCGCCGGAACACATTCTGGCGGTGCTGGATAACCTGGAAAAGGCCTCGTCACACGAGCTGGAGTTGCTGGCCGACGCCTTGCTTAACCAGGATTTCGGCAAAATTGGCAGCGAGAAAGCGCCGTTTATCTGGGCCGCGTTGTCGCTCTATTGGGCGCAGATGGCCGGGCAAATCCCTGGCAAAGCGCGCGCGGAATATGGCGAACACCGCCAGTTCTGCCCGGTATGCGGTAGCATTCCGGTGTCCAGCGTGGTGCATATCGGTACCGTCAGCGGCCTGCGTTATTTGCACTGCAACCTGTGCGAAAGCGAATGGCACGTGGTGCGGATCAAGTGCAGTAACTGTGAGCAAACGCGCGATCTCAACTATTGGTCGCTGGACAGCGAACTGGCGGCGGTGAAGGCGGAAAGCTGCGGTGACTGCGGCACTTACCTGAAGATTTTGTATCAGGAAAAAGACCCGCAGGTTGAAGCGGTTGCCGACGATTTGGCCACGCTGGTGCTCGACGCCAAAATGGAAGATGAAGGCTTTGCCCGCAGCAGCATCAACCCGTTCCTGTTCCCGGGGTCGTAATCTCTGGCATATTGGGCTGAATGTATTCGGCCCTTAGCATTTACCGGATGATTAATTTCGGATTGGGCTTCTGGCATTCGCCCGGGCGAGTTGCTACGTTTACGGCATGACGCGCGAAGCGAAAGGAAAGGGATTGACGATGTTGAAGACCATTGCGAAATTGACGGCGGTTGCAGTTTTGACCCTTGTGCTGGCGGCCTGCGACAACAAGGACGACACCAAGCCGGAAGTGCCGAAGCCGGATACCAAACCGACCGTCACTCAACCTGCACCGCCACCGCCGGTGGTGGAGGCCCCACCCGCGGCGCCTCCAGGCCTGAAAGTCTCGATGCAAAAGGGCAAGATTACCTTTGAATTGCCGTCGGGCTTTAGCGATCAGACCGAGAACAGCGGCATTATCAACGACAGCAAATCCACCATTCAGCGCTTCCTTGACGGCAAGTCGCGTCAGAGCACCGTCTCTTCCGAAGTGATCCCGCCGGACGACATGAAGCTCAACAGCAGCGATAAAATGCTGAAAGAGCTGACCCAGAGCATTATCACCGAACTGGGCGACCGCTATCAGAACATCCAGACCACTAAAGAAGAGAGTTTCACCGTTGGTAAACAGAAATTCCATCGTCTGGATACCGAGCAGAGCGTCAACGGGCAGAAGGTGATGTCCACCATCATGCTGACGGTATTCAATAAGCGGGTGGTGACGTTGCAAATGTTGTCGCCGGCCAAAACGCCGGAGGCGCATCAGGCGCTGGTTCAGCAGGTTATCGACACGCTGGCGGTGAAATAACACCGCTGTGGTTTGCAAACCGAGGGGAAGACTGATGAAGCTTATTGGCAGTTACACCAGCCCTTTTGTCCGCAAGATTTCCGTGATGTTGTTAGAAAAGGGGATCGCGTTCGCATTCGTTAACGATCCGCCGTATGAGCCGGGCAGTCGGGTGGTGGAGCTGGATCCGCTCGCCAAGGTCCCGGTGCTGGTGGCCGAAGACGGTGCCGTCTTTTACGACTCGCGGGTGATCGCCGAATACCTCGAACTGCTGTCGGTGGCCCCGGCGTTTTTGCCCGCCGATCGCGCGGCAGCGCTGCGCATTCGTCAGGTGGAAGCCCTGGCGGATGGCGTAACCGAGGCCGCCGCCACGCTGTTTCGCGAGAGCAAGCGGGCGTCAGAAAAACAGGACGAAAACTGGATCCTGCGCCAGCGCGCCAAGCTGACGCACGGACTGGACGCGCTGGAAAAACTGGCGCAGGAAAAAACGCTGCTGAACACCGACACGCTGACGCTGGCCGATATCGCCACCGGCTGCGCGCTGGGCTACCTTAATTTCCGCCGCATCATGCCCAACTGGTGCGTTGAGCGACCGGCGTTGATCAAGCTGGCCGAACGGCTGTTTGCCCGCGAAAGCTTTGCCCGCACCTCGCCCCCCTGATCTCCCTCACCCCGCTGCTGCGGGGTTTAGATTGATGACAAACACCCGAAAAACGTGGTTTTCGGATGTTTGGGGTAAACCAGGAGACATAATTCTTTTGTTTTTATTGGTACTCAAATCATTACGTTAACCACCAAGGCTTGGTCAGCAGTCTTACCCCGCTGCTGCGGGGTTTTGCTTTATGCCGAGACCACTACATTAAAACCGAGCGACCATGAGCACTGAATCCCAGTATCTTTACAGCCAGTTACCCGCCATTGACCGCCTGCTGCGCGATCCCGCTATTGAACCGCTGGTGGAACAACATGGCCAGACGCTGATTAGCGACCTGCTGCGCCAACTGCAACTGCAGGCGCGTGAAACCATTAAACAACATCAACGGCTGCCCGACTGGTGCGCCGATTGGCCGCAGGCGCTTGGCGCAGCGCTGGCACAACGGCAGCGCACGGCGTTGACACCGGTATTCAACCTGAGCGGTACCGTGCTGCACACCAATCTGGGCCGTGCCCTGCTGGCGCAGCCGGCGATTGAGGCGGTGACGCGCTCAATGGGAGAGCCGGTGACGCTGGAATACGATCTGGATGGCGCCGGGCGTGGGCATCGCGATCGCGCCATCGCGGATTTATTGTGTCAGCTGACCGGCGCGGAAGACGCCTGTATCGTCAATAACAATGCGGCAGCGGTGCTGCTGATGCTGGCGGCAATCGCACCCGGCAAGCAAGTGGTGGTGTCGCGCGGTGAGCTGGTGGAAATCGGCGGTGCATTTCGCATACCTGACGTGATGCGTCAGGCGGGCTGCCAGTTGGTGGAGGTGGGCACCACCAACCGCACTCACCTGAAAGACTACCGTAACGCCATTAACGACCAGACCGGGTTGCTGATGAAGGTGCATACCAGCAACTACAGCATTCAGGGCTTTACCGCCGCGGTGGACGAAACCGAACTGGCGCAGCTCGGTGCAGAGCACGGCCTGCCGACCGCCACCGATCTGGGCAGCGGCTCACTGATTGATATGGCGCAGTATGGTCTGCCGGCCGAGCCTATGCCGCAGCGGTTGCTGGCCGCCGGGGTTGATCTGGTGACCTTCTCCGGTGACAAACTGTTGGGCGGCCCGCAGGCCGGTATCATCGTCGGTAAAAAGGCGCTGATTGCCCGACTGCAGCAGCATCCTTTAAAGCGTGCGCTGCGCGTTGGCAAGCTGACGTTGGCAGCGCTGGAGGCTACCTTGCGGCTCTATCAGCAACCCGAGCTGCTGGCGCAACAGCTGCCGACGCTACGATTGCTGACTCGCCCACAGCAGGCGATGCAGCAGGCTGCCGAACATCTGTTACAGGTGCTGACGCCACAATTTGCCGGGCATTTCCAACTGCGTGCCGAGCCCTGCTGGTCGCAGATTGGTAGCGGCTCGTTGCCGGTGGATCGGTTGCCGAGCTATGCATTGACCTTTACGCCGCAGGACGGCCGCGGCGCGACGTTGGAGGCACTGGCGGAACGCTGGCGCCGTCTACCGCAGCCGGTGATTGGCCGAATTAACGACGGCAGGCTGTGGCTCGATCTGCGCTGCCTGGAGCAGGAAGAGGCGTTGATTGAGGCATTGAGCGCATGATTATTGCTACCGCAGGCCATGTCGACCATGGCAAGACCACCTTGCTGCAGGCGATCTCCGGGATCAACGCCGATCGCCTGCCGGAAGAAAAACGCCGGGGCATGACCATAGATCTGGGCTATGCCTACTGGCCGCAGCCCGATGGCCGGGTGCTGGGCTTTATCGACGTGCCTGGCCATGAAAAATTCCTCGCCAATATGCTGGCAGGCGTCGGCGGCATTGACCATGCGCTGCTGGTGGTGGCCTGCGACGACGGCGTGATGGCGCAAACCCGTGAGCACCTGGCCATCTTGCGGCTGAGTGGGCGGCCGACGTTGACGGTGGCGCTGACCAAGGCCGATCGGGTGGATGAGGCGCGCATTGAAGAGGTACGACGCCAGCTAAGTGACGAGCTGGCGCAGCAGGGGTGGCATCAGGTGCCGATGTTCGTCACCGCAGCGCTACAGGCGCGGGGGATCGATGCATTGCGTGCGCACCTGTTGGCGTTGCAGCCAAACGAACATGCGTTAAGCCGTCGCTTCCGTCTGGCGGTGGATCGCGCGTTCAGCGTAAAAGGTGCGGGTCTGGTGGTGACCGGTACCGCGCTGGGCGGGCAGGTGGCGGTGGGTGACTCGCTGTGGCTGACCGGCGCCGATACCCCGGTGCGGGTACGCGGCCTGCACGCGCAAAACCAGCAGGTTGAGCTGGCGCAGGCCGGGCAGCGTATCGCGCTAAATATCAGCGGTGACGTCAGTAAAGAACAGGTGGCACGCGGTGACTGGCTGCTGGCGCAAAAGCCGCTGGCCGCTGCCGAGCGCATTTTGGTCGCGTTGGATGCTGATCAACCGATAAAACATTGGCAACCGCTGCATCTGCATCATGCCGCCAGTCATATCACCGGGCGAATTTCGCTGCTGAATGAAGGCTTGGCAGAGCTGATCCTCGATCGCCCGTTGTGGTTAGCGGAAAACGATCGGCTGGTGCTGCGGGATATTGGCGCTCGCCAAACGCTGGGGGGCGCCAGAGTACTGAGTTTGACCACCCCGAAGCGAGGCAAGCGTCAACCTGAGTATCTGGCCTGGCTGGCGACGCTGGCACAGGCTGATGATGACCGGCAGGCGCTGGCGTTGCATCTGCCTAACGGCGCAATGGATCTGGCCGCCTTTGCCTGGGCCCGGCAACTGACCGAAGGCGAGCTGGCGGCGCTGTTGGCGGGCCGTGAGTTGCTGATTAGCGGCGATATGGCATTGGCGCAGGAGAATGCCCAGCAGGGCCAGCAGCGTTTATTACAGGTATTGGCCGAGTATCACCTGCAGCATGCCGATCAACTCGGTCTGGGGCGGGCACGCCTGCGGCGTATGGCCTTGCCTCAGTTGGCCGAACCGCTGGTATTTATGATGATCGATCGGCTGCTGGCCGAGGGTTTTATAAACAATACGCGGGGCTGGTTGCACCTGCCGGAGCACGGTCTGGCGTTCAGTGCTGAGGAACTGACCCTGTGGGAAAGTATCGAGCCGCGGTTCGGTGATGAAGCCTGGTGGGTGCGCGATCTGGCGACCGAATTGGGCGAGGATGAGGCCCGGGTGCGGGCGACGTTGCGTAAAGCGGCGCAGTTGGGGCATGTCACGGCGGTGGTGGTGGATCGTTACTACCTAAGCCGACGCATAGAACAGTTCGCTGCACTGATCCGCGAGCTGGATGTGGAACAGGGCAGTGCCAACGCCGCCGATTTTCGCGATCGGCTCGGTGTGGGCCGCAAACTGGCGATCCAGGTATTGGAGTTCTTCGACCGCAGCGGTTTCACCCGCCGCAAAGGTAACCAGCACCTGCTGCGCGACGGCGGGTTGTTTAATCATTGATTGTGTGTTTTTTGTTCTCTTGCCGCGCTATAATCAAAACTAATCATCCTGATTGATATTGATTATGCTCAGAGGTAACTACGATGAATACTAAAGTCATCACCGCACATGTGCCGTTACCCTTGGCGGACAAAGTTGATGAGATGGCAGCTAAGCTGGAACGTTCACGCGGATGGATCGTTAAGCAGGCCCTTGCCGCATGGCTCGATCAAGAAGAAGAACGCCGCCGCTTAACATTGGAAGCCCTTGCCGATGTTGAACAGAAAAATATTATCGACCATGAATCGGTAGAAGCTTGGGCAGCAAGCCTGGACAGTGAGAAGCCTCTGCCGGTACCACGCTGATGGAATTAAAATGGACTAGTAAGGCGCTATCGGATTTGGCGCGTTTGTTTGAATTTCTTGCCCTGGCTAATCGAACCGCTGCAGCCCACATGATGCAGGCTTTGGTCGCGGCGCCGAAGGTGTTGCGTGATAACCCTCGAATAGGCGAGAGATTGGATGAGTTTTTGCCCCAAGAGGTACGCCGTATACTCATAGGTCATTATGAAATGCGCTACCAGCTGCACTCTTCAACGATCTACATTCTGCGAATCTGGCATACACGCGAGGAAAGATAGTTTCATCGCATGCCAGCGTTTTCACTTCTGCGGCTTTTAAACAATTTTAAGCGGGGCATTTGATTACAACGCGGCGTTAGGCGTCGGGGTTGCGTCGCCGCTGCGGCGTTTGCTGAGGAACAGCGCCACCAGCGCCAGCCAGCACAGGCCGCTGACCAGGTTGAACAAATTGAACAACCCGCTGCCGCCCCAGACGTAGGCCACTTTCGCCAGCTCAATTCCGACGGTGAACACCATCATGCTCAGCATGCCCATGGTGGCGGAAACCGTGCCCTTGCTCACATTGCTTGAGAACAGCGTCAGGCGATACAGCCCGGCGTTGGCCAGCCCGATACCGTAAGCGTACAGACTCAGGCCCGCAGTCATCCACAGATAGGCGTGAGTTGAGAACAGCGTGGCCAGCACCGCGATCAGCAGCCCCAGCATCATTGGCCCTGCGCCCAGTTTGATCAGCCGTTGGACGCTGTTCTTGCCGGTCATCCGCGCCAGCGTCAGGTTGCCGAGGATCAGCGCGCCGAACACCGGAATTTGCAACAGGCCGTAATCCAGCGTCGACAGCGACTCGCCACTGATCAGGATCACCGGTGATTGGGCAATCCAGGCCAGCAGCGGCAGGCTGGCGAAGCCAATGGCCAACGCACCGCAGACAAAGCGACGGTTGGACAGCACCTGGCGATAGTCACGCCACAGGTTGGCAGCCGAGAGTTTCTCACCCTGCAGCGACGCGGTTTCCGGCATCGCTTTCCACAGGCCGTAGAAGGCAAACGCTGCCAGTGCCGCAAACAGTACGAACATGCTTTGCCATGGTGCGACGTGGATCAGCGCTGCACCGGCCAGCGGCCCGAGCAGCGGGGCGATCAGTGCCACGTTAGCCATCAGCGCGGTGATTTTTATGCACACCGATTCCTCAAAGGATTCCTGTATCGTGGCGTAGCCCACCGCACCGATAAAGCACAGGCCAATCCCCTGCAGGAAACGCATAAAGATAAACTGTTCAATGCTGGTCACCAGCAAAATCGCCAGGCAGGCGACGATAAAGAACGCCACGCCGGCCAGCATCACCGGGCGACGGCCACGGCGATCCGACAACGGCCCCAGCAGCCATTGCAGGAAAATACCGCCGGCCAGATAGGCGGTCATGGAGGTGGGCACCCACTCTTCACCGGCGTTGAAATCGGCCACCACCGCCAGCATGCCAGGCTGGATCATATCGTTGGCGATATAGGTGGCGAATTCGAACAGCACCAGACACAGAGGGAATAAAAGCGCCTGTCGACCCAAGCGAGCCGCAGGTGGTAATGTTGTTTTCATATTTATCGTACTGAAAGTAAAGAAGAAATAAGGAACTGTCAGGGCGGGAAGCGCTATCTGAGCGAGTTGTGGCGGCTATTTTGCAGCCAATTGTTCACCTTGGCAATAATAAGGTGTTGTTTCAGCACATTCTGATATTGCCCGTCAGGGTTGCCACCCACACTTTCGCTGGTTAACCTCCTTTTAACAGACGAAGATGACAATATTGCGGGCGACCTTTTGAGTAATAAAATTGGCTGGATAGATAACTTGCGCGCGGTGGCGTGCATGATGGTGGTGATGATCCACGCGACCACCTATTACGTCACCAGCGGGGTGGCGGTGGGCGAACACAACTGGGATATTTCCAACCTGTTGAATTCGATGTCGCGCGTCTCGGTGCCGTTATTTTTCATGATTTCCGGTTATCTGTTTTTCGGTGAGAAAAGCGCCGGTAAGAAACATTTCATCCGCATTGGCTGCTGTATCTTGTTCTACAGCGCCATCGCGCTGATCTATATTGCGACGTTCACCAAGATTGGCTTCTGGCCGTCGCTGCGCGGCATATTGCTGAAACCGGTGTTCTATCACCTGTGGTTCTTCTATGCGATCGCGGTCATTTATTTGCTGTCGCCGTTGATCAACGTCAAACCGGTATCGCGCCGCTATCTGGCCGCTGTACTGGTGATCCTGGCGGTGATCGCCAACCCCAATACCCGCCCGCTGACCCTGGGCAATGTGCACCTGCTGCCGGTGAATCTGTATATCTATGGCGACACCTTCTATTACCTGCTGTATGCGTTGGCCGGCCGGGCGATTGGCATGATGGACACCCAGGGACGTGGCATCAGTTGGCTGGCGGCGTCAGGTTTTGTGTTTAGCGTGGCGTTGATTATTCACGGCACCAAAAGCCAGATGTTTATTAACGGTAATTTCGCCGATACCTACTACATCTACTGCGGCCCGCTGGTGTTTATCGCGGCGGTATCACTGCTGATCTGGTTTAAAAACTGTCTGCCGGAGCCGATTGGCTGGTTGGGCGTTTTTTCCCGCCATTCGCTGGCGATCTACGGTTTTCACGCCATTATCGTTAACTTTATGCGTAACCGGCATCTGGAGCTGACGGCCCATCCATTGCTGGATATCTTCTGGGTGTTCGGGGTGGCGTTGGCACTCAGCCTGCTGTTGTCGATAGGGCTGCAGAAAATAGACCCTCGACGGTTGGTGTCATAGCCCGGTTGAACCGCGCTGTTGGGCGCGCCTCAGTTGGCGGCCGGAGGAGAACCCCGCCGCCAAGGCCGCTTTCTCCAGCCCGTAGCCTTGCTGCAGGCGCTGCTGCGCTACTGCCAGCCGTAGCTGCTCATGATACTCGCGCACGCTGATACCGATATGGCTACGGAACAATCGTGCCAGATGACGGCTACTGACGTGGGCCTTTTCCGCCACCTGCGGCACCGACCATTCCGCTTCCGGCTCGGCGGCCATCACGTCTTGCGCACGGTGCACCGCCGGGTGCAGATGGTTACGGTAGCGTAGCCAGGGCGAAAGCTGCGGGTCGTCGCCGGAACGGCGAAAATACACCACCATCTCACGGGCGATTTCCATTGCCCGGGTAGCGCCACACTGGCGGTTAATCAGGTGCAGAGCCAGATCGATACCGGCGGTGATCCCCGCGCTGGTGTAAACGCCGCGGTCTTCAACAAAGATGCGATTTTCTTTCACCTGCGCTGCCGGGGCCTGCTGGCGCAGGCGATCGAGCACGTCGTGATGGGTGGTGCATTGGTAGCCGTCGAGCAAACCGGCCTGCGCCGCCAACAGGGCGCCGGAACAGACGCAGACCAATGTGATACGTTGCTGTTGCAGGTCGGGCTTCAGCGCAGCCAGCCAGCGGCGGGCCTGTTCGGCTGGCGCAGTGGCGAAGAAATGCTGCGAATCACTGACGCCCGGAACCACCAGAATAGCGCCGTTTTCCAGCCGGTCAGGCAGCGGCTGTAGCTGACTCAACGTCATGCCGATCGAACAGGTGACCTGCGGCAGTGGGCTGATGTAGCGCAGGCTGAACTGCCCGGCCAGGCGCAGAGTTTCCGCCGGGCCGCTGACGTCCAGCGACAGCACCTGGGGCAGCATCAGAAAGTAGACGGCCTGCGGCATGATTACTCCTGTGAGAGTTGCGCCAGTGCCTCATCCACGCTGGCGATGCGGGCGAAGCGATCGACCAGCACCGTCTCAGTATGCCGCTTGAGCTGTTCGCTGGTAAAGACTTGTCCGTCGGGGTGTTGCATCGGGAAGGTCAACGTGGCTTCGGTGACAAAGGTGACCTGATAGCCGAGATCGGCCGCTACCCGGGTGGTGGTTTCACAGCACTGCTCGGTACGGATGCCGCAGATAATCAAATGCTTGATATGTCGCTCAAGCAACCAGGCATCCAGGCCGGACTCGGTCAGTGCGTTGTGCACCTGTTTGTGTACCGTGACATCGGCCTGATGGTCGAGGAAGGGCAGGCGCTTTACCCAGCCGGACGCCAACGAAAAGGGCCCCTCTGGCGACACGTGGAACACGTCAACCAGCGGCACGCCTTGCTGGTGACAGCCTGCGATCAACCGCGTCAGCGCCTGTTGGAACGCCGGCAGATCCTCTTCTTGCCAGAATGGACGATGCTGGAATGATTGCTGAACATCGATGATCAATAACGCGCTCTGTGACATTTTCGGCCCTCCGCCAATTAGGTATAACGCCATACTGCGCCGTTATCCTGCAGGGAAGAAGGCCAAAAACGGCCATTATGGTGGCATCAGCGGACCAGCATCAGGCTTTGCCGATCTGGCCGGCGACCAGCCGCCCCTGATGGAAGGTGGCGCGGCGAGTTGGCAGGCGGGCTACCGCTTCGGCGGAGCAACTGGCGTTGATCAGCACGAACTCTGCGCTGTCACCGGCTTTGGGCCACACTCGTTGACCCTTGTCATTCAGCGGCAGCACGCCGCCGGTGGAAATGGCCATGGCGCGTGATAGATGAAACTCGTCAGAACCCCGGTAAAGTTGGGCGTAAAGGTTGGCTTTTTCCAGAATGTCGCCAGTGCCGAATGGGGACCAGTGGTCGATCACGCTGTCGGTTCCGGTCATCACAAATACCCCTTTCTCACTGAGCTGTGGCAGCGGCATCATCAGCCCGCCAATCGGCACCGTGGAGGCGATGGTGATTTGCTGCGCGGCCAGGCGGGTGGCGGTTTCCTCCAGCTCATTCGGGTTCAGCGAGGTCAGGGCAAATGCGTGGCTGATGGTGACTTTACCGCGCAGCGAAGGGTTCTTTTCTACGGTGGTAATCATGTAGTTGATGGCGGCCACCCCGGCCGGGCTGGTTTCATGCAGGTGGATATCGACGCCTTTGCCGGTGTCGAGCGCAATCTGGAACATGGCGTCCAGTGACTGTTCCATCGCGCCGTCGACGTTGGTCGGATCCAGCCCGCCAACGTATTGCACCCCCATCTGCATGGCTTCACGCATTAAGCCGTCAACTTTAGAGTGCAGCAGGCCGTGCTGTGGGAAGGCGACGATTTCACAGCTGAAATCGGCCTGGTGAATTTCCAGCGCGCGCTGCAGGTGTTCCAGGCTTTTCAGCCCGCTGACCGGATCGATATTGCAGTGGCTACGCGCCACGGTACTGCCTTTGGATTGCAGCAGGGCGATCAGGTTTTCTGCACGTTGTTGTGAGGTAGGCAACAGCTTGGGGATCAGCGTCTGTTCCAGCGCAATCATATCCATAATGGTTTTGCCCTGACGCGGACGCGGTGCCTGCCATGGGCCGCTGTAAAAGGTTTTATCCAGGTGGATATGCATGTCGCGAAATGCCGGCAACAGCAACTGACCCTGTGCCTGATAGCGAGGCACACCAGTGGGAACCGCTGCCTCTTTTGGGTGGATGGCGGCAATTTTTCCGTCTTTGATTTCAAGCTGATAGAGCGCGGTGCGGGTGCCGATCACCGTGTTGCCATCGTACTCAAAACCGTCTTCCAGCCGCACATCGCTCAGCCAGTAGTGGCTGTCGGTCAGGGTCATGGGTTGGGTCTCCGGTGTACAGGGGCTGCCCGTCGGCACGGCGGCCTGCGCCACGCCACCGGTCAGGCCGATCACCGCACAGGCAGTGGTAATTTTGCCGGTTTGGCTGAGGAAAGCTCTGCGGCTTTGTTGTTGATTTTTTTCCACGTTCAGTTCCTTAATCCAGAGGTGAGGTGTGTCAAAAGACAGCCACCAATTTAGGAGAGGAGCCGACGGGTTGGCAGTGACATTTGCCACTGGCGACTATTCGATTTGGCAATAATAAGGGGGGCGGGTATTACCCCACCCCTGTTTTTACATCAGCGGCAACAGACGGGTATAGAGTTCGCGGAAGGTGCTGCGTAGCGCAGTGTACTGTTGGTGGCGCTCGGCATCTGGGGTATGTACCTGCTCCAGCGGTAATTCAGGCAGCAGTTCGCCGAGTGGGCGCTGCGGGTTCAGTGCGATCTGCGCCAGCCGCGCGGCCCCCAGCGCCGGACCGACGTCGCCGCCGGTTCGGTATTCCAGCCGCTGGCCACTGATGTCCGCCAGCATTTGCCGCCAGAATGGACTGCGTGCGCCGCCGCCAATCAGGGTGATGCTGGAGGGCTGCAGGCCGCTGGCGTGCAGCACGTCCATTCCGTCGGCCAGGGCGAAACCGACGCCTTCCAGTACCGCCCGCGCCAGATCGTTCGGACCATGTTGATGGGTGAGCCCCCAGAATGCCCCCTTGGCGTTCGGATTATTATGCGGAGTTCGCTCTCCGGACAGATAGGGCAAAAACCACAGCGGAGCCGCCGCCGGGGAGGCCTGTTCAACGTTACGCAGCAGGGTGGCGACGTCTTCGACATTAGTCAGTTTGCAAACCCAGTCCAGACAGGAGGCGGCGCTGAGCGTCACCGACATCAGGTGCCAGGTGTCAGGCAACGCATGGCAGAAGCTGTGCACCGCGCTGGCCGGGTTGCTGAGAAAACCGTCGCTGACCGCAAAATACACCCCCGAGGTACCGAGTGACAGCATCGCCTGCCCGGCCTGATACAGCCCCACGCCGATCGCCCCGGCCGCGTTATCGCCGCCGCCGGCCACCACCGGTACCGGCGACATACCCCAGCGGCGGGCCAGTTCGGTATGGGTCTGGCCGGTTACCTGATTGCCCTCGAACAGTTGCGGCATCTGGCGGCGGGTCAGGCCGCAGGCGGCCAGCATCTCGTCGCTCCAGTCGCGTTGCGCTACGTTCAGCCAGCCGGTGCCGGCGGCGTCCGACATGTCGCTGGCGAAGTCGCCGGTGATGCACCAGCGCAAATAATCTTTGGGCAATAGCACTTTATCGATGTGCTGAAACACCTGGGGCTCATGCTGTTGTACCCACAGCAGCTTAGGGGCGGTGAAGCCCGGCATCATCAGGTTGCCGGTGATTTGCCGTGATTGCGGTACCGCCTGTTCCAGCGCCAGACATTGCGCGGCGCTTCTGCCGTCGTTCCACAGGATCGCCGGGCGTAGCACCTGTTGCCGTGCGTCCAACAGCGTGGCGCCGTGCATCTGGCCGCTGAGACCGATGGCTTTTACCTGCTGCAGGCTGTGCTGCTTGCCCAGCGCCAGCATCGCGCGATCGGTGGCGTGCCACCAGTCCTGCGGCGCTTGCTCTGACCACAGGGGGTGAGGGCGGGAAATGGGCAGCGACTCACCGTGGCTGGCAAGCAGTTGGCCCTGCTCACTGAGCAAAATGACTTTTACGCCGGACGTGCCGAGGTCGATGCCGATATACATGGTTAAGGATCCTTAAATGCGCGGCGGAGTGCCGCGCGGGGTCAGTTAGCCGAACAGGTAGCGGTTCATCAGGTTTTCAAGCTGCTCCTGGCGGCCGCTGACGTGCTGTGGCGCCAGTGCATGTCCTTCAGCGTACTGCGCCAGGGCTTCGAGCGACAGTTTGCCCTGCAAAATTTGCTGGCCCAATTCACCATTCCAGCCGGCATAGCGTTTGGATACCTGCTGGTGTAACTGACCGTCAGTCACCATTTTCGCTGCGACCTTCAGCGCCAGCGCCATGGTGTCCATGGCACCAATATGGCCATAGAACAGGTCGTATTTGTCGGTGCTTTGACGGCGTACCTTGGCATCAAAGTTCAGCCCGCCGGTGGTAAAGCCCCCGGCCTTGAGAATTTCGAACATCACCAGCGCGTTCTCTTCTACGCTGATCGGGAACTGGTCGGTGTCCCAACCCAACTGCGGGTCGCCCCGGTTGGCATCGACGGAACCAAAGATGCCGAGCGCAATGGCGGTGGCGATCTCATGGTGGAACGAGTGACCCGCCAGCGTGGCGTGGTTGGCTTCGATATTCACCTTGATCTCTTTCTCCAGGCCGAACTGCTTGAGGAAGCCGTAAACGGTGGCGACATCGTAGTCGTATTGATGCTTGGTCGGCTCCTGGGGTTTGGGCTCAATCAGCAAGGTGCCCTGGAAACCGGTTTTATGTTTGTGCTCCACCACCATCTGCATAAAGCGGCCAATTTGCTCACGCTCCTGGCGCAGGTCGGTGTTCAGCAAGGTTTCATAGCCTTCGCGCCCGCCCCACAGCACGTAGTTCTCACCCCCCAGGCGTTGAGTGGCATTCATGGCGGTAAACACCTGAGTGGCAGCCCAACTGAATACTTCCGGATCCGGGTTGGTGGCGGCACCGGCGCCGTAACGCGGGTGGGTAAAGCAGTTGGCGGTGCCCCACAGCAGTTTTACGCCGCTGCCGTGTTGTTTTTCCTCCAGTACGTCGGTCATGACCGCAAAGTTGTGCAGATACTCTTTCAGCGAAGCGCCTTCCGGCGAAACGTCGACGTCATGGAAGCAGTAGTAGGGGACGTTCAGCTTGTGGAAGAACTCGAACGCCACGTCGGCTTTGCGTTTGGCCAGCGCCAGCGCATCGCCCGGTTGCTGCCAGGGACGATCGAAAGATCCGACGCCGAACATGTCCGCGCCGTTCCAGCAGAAAGTATGCCAGTAGCAGGCGGCAAAACGCAGGTGCTCCGCCATACGCTTGCCGAGCACCAGTTCATCCGGATTGTAATGATGAAAGGCCAGCGGGTTATTACTGGTGGGGCCTTCGTAGCGCACTTGCTCAAGCTGATCAAAATAAGATTGCATTATCGACTCCTGGGTAGCAATGCCCGGTTTACGGGATGCCTTTATCTTCGGAGTTTGCGACAGGTTGCTCAATTACGTTATTTCACACTTAAATTCACAGAATTATTAAATGTGCGACAGATCTCATAATCGGTTATTAACCGCAGTTTATTTAAGGCTTAATTCATTTTTATTTGTCGACCTGCTGCTTTTCAGCCTGAAAGCATGACCGCCATCATAAAAACAACATTAAACCAAAAATCATAATTGGCCGGTAAAAATCAGCAATTGCTGAATATTAAATAACCGATAACAATCCGCTCTAAGTTGTATCGCCAGTCTGTTTCAATTATTGCCCCTACCCGTTAAATAAAAAAGGTATATAAGATGAAATTCAAACCTGTGTTCCTTTCGGTCTGCGCACTGCTGGCGCTGGCCAGCCAACCGGCGTTCAGCAAAGAAGTCAAAATTGGCATGGCGATCGACGACCTGCGCCTGGAGCGCTGGCAAAAAGATCGCGATATCTTTGTCAGTAAAGCCAAGTCACTGGGGGCAGACGTGTTTGTTCAGTCGGCCAACGGCAATGAAGAAACCCAGATGGCGCAGATTGAAAACATGATCAACCGCGGCGTCGACGTGCTGGTGATTATTCCCTACAACGGCAAGGTGTTGAGCAACGTGATCAGCGAAGCCAAGCGGGAAGGCATTAAAGTGCTGGCTTACGATCGCATGATTAATAACGCCGATATCGATTTTTACATCTCCTTTGATAATGAAAAGGTCGGTGAGCTGCAGGCGCAAAGCCTGGTGCAGCGGGTGCCGCAGGGCAATTATTTCCTGATGGGCGGCTCGCCGGTGGATAACAACGCCAAGCTGTTCCGCCAGGGGCAGATGAAGGTGCTGCAACCGCTGATCGACGGCGGGAAAATCAAGGTAGTGGGCGATCAGTGGGTCGACGGATGGTTGCCGGAAAACGCATTAAAAATCATGGAAAATGCGCTGACTGCCAACAATAACAAGATTGATGCGGTAGTGGCTTCCAACGACGCCACCGCCGGTGGTGCGATCCAGGCGCTGGCCGCTCAGGGCCTGGCGGGCAAGGTGGCCATCTCCGGTCAGGATGCCGATTTGGCGGCGGTGAAGCGTATTGTCGCCGGTACTCAGACCATGACGGTGTATAAGCCGATCAGCAAGCTGGCCGACGAGGCGGCGGGCATCGCGGTGCAACTGGGCAAGGGTGAACAGCCGAAGGCCAACGCCACGTTAAATAACGGCAGTAAAGACGTGCCATCCTGGTTATTAACCCCTATTCCGGTGGATAAATCGAATATCGACAGCACCATTGTTGCCGACGGTTTCCACAAAAAAGCCGACATTAATTAATTCCGACAGCCGGTAATGCGGAGGGAATAATGCCCAGCCTATTAGAAATGAAAAATATCACCATGCAATTCGGGGTGGTCAAGGCGGTGGATAATGTCAGCCTGAAATTAGAGGCCGGACAGGTATTATCGCTGTGTGGTGAAAATGGTTCGGGAAAATCCACCCTGATGAAAGTGCTGTGCGGAATATATCCGCACGGCAGTTATCAGGGCGATATTTATTTCTCTGATGATTTATTAGCGGCAAAAAACATTCGCGACACCGAGCAGAAAGGCATCGCCATCATCCATCAGGAGCTGGCGCTGGTGAAGCAGATGACGGTGCTGGAAAACATGTTTCTCGGCAATGAATGGTGTCGATACGGCGTAATGGATTACGACGCCATGTACCTGCGCTGCCGACGGATGTTGGCGCAGGTCAAGCTGGAGGTGGATCCCAACACCCCTATCGGCGAACTGGGGTTGGGCCAGCAGCAGTTGGTGGAGATCGCCAAGGCGCTGAACAAGCAGGTGCGGCTGCTGGTGCTGGATGAGCCGACGGCGTCGTTGACCGAAAGTGAAACCGCTACGCTGCTGGCGATCATTGGGGATCTGCGCGATCACGGTATCGCCTGTATTTACATTTCGCACAAGCTGAATGAGGTGAAGGCGATCTCGGATCTGATCTGCGTGATCCGCGACGGCAAGCACATCGGCACGCACCCGGCGGCGGAAATGAGCGAGGACGATATTATCGCCATGATGGTCGGGCGTGAGTTAACCGAGCTGTATCCGCAGCAACAGCATGATATCGGTGAGGTGATCCTGCAGGTGGATAACCTGACCGCCTGGCACCCGGTGAATCGCCATGTTCGACGGGTGGACGATGTTTCTTTCAGCCTGCGACGCGGTGAAATACTCGGTGTGGCCGGGTTGGTTGGCTCCGGGCGGACCGAAACCATGCAGTGCCTGTTCGGCGTCTACGCTGGCCGGTGGCAGGGAAGCATTACCCTCAATGGGCAACCGGCCGTTATTAACAATTGCCGCCAGGCAATGCGGTATGGCATCGCCATGGTGCCGGAAGACCGCAAGCGTGATGGCATCGTACCGGTGATGGGCGTGGGGGCCAATATGACGTTGGCTGCGCTGAGTGACTTTAGCGGTGCGCTGACGGTGATCGATGATGCTCTGGAACAGGCGACCATTCGCCAGTCGCTGGCACAGCTTAAGGTAAAAACTTCCTCGCCTGAACTGGCGATTGCCCGGCTGAGCGGCGGTAATCAACAGAAGGCTATTCTCGCCAAGTGCCTGCTGCTGAAGCCGAAAATTCTGATATTGGATGAGCCGACGCGCGGTATCGACATCGGCGCCAAACATGAAATCTATAAGTTAATCAATCAACTGGTACAGCAGGGCATTTCGGTGATCGTGGTGTCTTCGGAACTGCCGGAAGTGCTGGGGTTAAGCGATCGCGTCCTGGTGATGCACCAGGGACGCATCAAGGCGTCGTTGATCAACCAGGGTCTGACCCAGGAACAGGTGATGGAAGCCGCATTGAGGAGTGAAACAGATGTCGAAAAACACGCAGTCTGAAGCGATCGTGCCGGCAATGGTGGAGAAAAAACCCATAGTGAAGTTGAAATCCATCAATTTGCAGGTGTTTGTGATGTTGGCGGCGATAGTCGTCATTATGCTGTTCTTTACCTTTACCACCGAGGGGGCTTATCTCAGCGCGCGTAATATTTCCAACCTGCTGCGCCAGACGGCGATCACCGGCATTCTGGCGGTCGGTATGGTGTTCGTGATTGTGTCGGCAGAAATCGATCTGTCGGTCGGTTCAATGATGGGGTTGTTAGGTGGGGCGGCGGCGATTTTCGACGTTTGGCTTGGCTGGCCATTGCCGCTGACCATCGTGGTGACGTTGCTGGCCGGTCTGCTGTTAGGGGCCTGGAACGGTTGGTGGGTGGCTTATCGCAAGGTTCCGTCGTTTATCGTTACCCTGGCGGGGATGTTGGCCTTTCGCGGCATCCTGATCGGCATTACCAATGGTACTACCGTGGCACCGACCAGCGGCGCGATGTCGCAAATTGGCCAGAGCTATTTGCCGAACGGTCTGGGTTTTGGCATCGGTGCGGTTGGGCTGATGCTGTTTGTTGCCTGGCAGTGGCGGCGGCGCAGTCGGCGTGCCCAGCTCGGTTTGCCCGTGGCCACACCGACCGGTGATGTCACCCGGCAAAGTATTTTGGCACTGCTGGTACTCGGTGCCATCTATTTACTCAACGATTACCGTGGGGTGCCGACGCCGGTGCTGATCCTCACCGCACTGATGCTGGCGGGGATATTTATGGCCACCCGCACCGCCTTTGGCCGTCGGATCTACGCCATCGGCGGCAATATTGACGCTGCGCGGCTGTCGGGTGTCAACGTCGAACGCACCAAGCTGGCGGTGTTTGCCATCAACGGTTTGATGGTGGCCATTGCCGGTCTGATCCTCAGTTCACGCCTGGGGGCCGGTTCACCTTCGGCGGGCAATATCGCCGAGCTGGACGCCATCGCCGCCTGTGTGATTGGCGGCACCAGCCTGGCCGGGGGCATCGGTAGCGTGGCTGGCGCGGTGATGGGCGCGTTCATCATGGCATCGCTGGATAACGGCATGAGCATGCTGGACGTGCCGACCTTCTGGCAGTACATCGTCAAGGGCGCTATTTTGCTGCTGGCAGTATGGATGGACTCCGCCACCAAGCGCCGGGCATAAGAATAGCGTCTGAGCTCACAGTTATGAGGTGATGCCTGCTGCTCTCGCAGATAATACCCTGTAGCTTTCAGGTTGCAGCCAGGCGACTCACTCGCCTATCCCCAGACATTGTAGGGGCGCTGCATGCTGCGCCCGCCTTAATCGGGGCGAATTTATTCGCCCCTTACAGTCACTGGGGGTTACCGGGGATGCCCATGTTCGAGAAGCGCTTTCGCATTACCTTGCTGTTCAACGCCAATAAAGTGTACGACCGCCAGGTGGTAGAAGGCGTCGGCGAGTATTTACAGGCTTCACAATGTGACTGGGACATCTTTATCGAAGAGGATTTCCGCTGCCGTATCGACAACATCAAGGACTGGCTGGGCGATGGGGTGATCGCCGATTTCGACGACGGTGAAATCGAACGGTTGCTGCATAACGTCAGGGTGCCGATCGTCGGGGTGGGTGGTTCTTATCATCGCGATGAAGACTACCCGCCGGTGCACTACATTGCCACCGACAATCAGGCACTGGTGGAGGCGGCATTTACTCATCTGAAAGAAAAAGGCATTAACCGTTTTGCCTTCTACGGTTTGCCCAGCGAAGGCGGTAAACGCTGGGCACAGGAACGTGAGCATGCTTTTCGTCAGCGGGTGGCGCTGGAGCAGTATCAGGGCGTGGTGTATCAGGGTATGGCGACCGCGCCGGAGAACTGGCAATACGCACAGAACCGGCTGGCAGACTGGGTGCAGACCCTGCCGCAGCAGACCGGCATTATCGCGGTGACCGATGCGCGGGCACGGCATTTGCTGCAGGTGTGTGAGCATCTGGATATCTCGGTGCCGGAAAAGCTGTGCGTGATCGGCATCGACAATGAAGAGCTGACGCGCTACCTGTCGCGGGTGGCGCTGTCTTCGGTGGCGCAGGGCACCCGGCAGATGGGGTATCGCGCCGCCAAATTGCTGCACCAATTGCTCGATCGCCGCGAACTGCCGCTGCAGCGCATTTTGGTGCCGCCGGTGAAGGTGATTGAACGTCGCTCTACCGATTTCCGCTCGCTGCGCGACCCGGCGGTGATCCAGGCGATGCATTACATTCGCCATCACGCCTGCAAGGGCATCAAGGTCGAGCAGGTACTGGACGCGATCGGCATGTCGCGCTCCAATCTGGAAAAACGCTTCAGGGATGAAACCGGCGAAACTATCCACCATGTGATCCATCAGGAAAAGTTGGATCGCGCCCGTAACCTGCTGACGGCTACCTCACTGACCATCAACGAGATCTCACAGATGTGTGGCTACCCGTCGCTGCAGTATTTTTATTCGGTGTTCAAGAAAGGCTATGACATGACGCCCAAAGACTATCGCCAGCGTTATGGCGAGGTGAGCTATTAGGCTGCTTGTTTAATGTAGCCAATATGGCTACATTTGTAGCTAATATGGCTACAAAGAGAAGCATCATGTGCGGTTCCCTGCTTGATCTCTTATTCAGTGAATATCGGCGAAAAGTGCTAAGTCTGTTGTTAACACAACCAGAACAAGCATTTCATGTCCGCGAAATTGCGCGCCGTACCGCAACTCAGGCCGGTACCCTACATAAAGAGTTGAACAAGCTGGCGCAGAGCGGCATCTTGCTCAGGCAGCAACAGGGAAACCAAATCTGTTATCGGGCTAACCCCGATTGCCTGATTTTTCCTGAACTGGCGGCTATTTTCCGCAAAACCTCCGGGGTGGCCGAGCGTTTGTGCCAGGCGTTGGTCGAACTTAACGCCGAGCTTGAACTGGCCTTTATTTTTGGTTCGATTGCCAGTGGTAAGGCCAAGGCTGACAGTGATATAGACGTCCTGATCGTCGGCAACTTGTCTTTCTCTGAGGTGATTAACGCGTTTTACCCGTTGCAGCAGGAATTGGGCAGGGAAATTAACCCCAAACTGTACTCGCCGGCAGAGTGGCGGGCGGCTTTGGCGGAAAACTCCGCCTTTATTCAGGACATTATGAGTAAGCCCCAGCTAGGGATTTTGGGAGGCAAGGATGACGTTAGACAATTTGATAGGCCTTGGCCTGGAGGCGATACGACCTGACGCAGGCGCAATCAGAAAATTACTCTCCGCTGCTGCGCGTAATCGGCATGACGCCAGTATCACTCTGCTCAGCAATGAAACGCGTTTTGACACGGCGTATAAAGCGGTCATGCAAATCGCGAATGCAGCCCTGCAGGCAGAGGGTTTTCGGACCTCGACCCATAAACCCGGTCATCATCAACTCATGATCCAATCATTGCCGCTGACCCTGGGTATTTCGCGTGAAGCAATGATCTGTTTGGATGCTTTACGAAAACAACGCAATATCGCTGATTATTCAGGTGATTTGGTGACGGATGCGGCGGTGCATGCCTGCCTGGAACAGGCAGAGATACTTTGGCTGGCGGCTAACGATTGGCTGCAGCTCAAACATCCGCAGTTTTTGGAATAACCTTCTCACACCAACCCACAAAACGCCTTTAGCCGTTCGGCCAGCGCCGGGGTGGCTGCGGGGGCACCGTCGCGGTAATACAGCGCCAGTTCAATGTTGTCGATCGGCGGTAATCCTTCGGCGATGCCCAGTACCCGGTGGCAGGGCAAACGGCAGCCGGCTGGCAACAGGGTGACACCCAGCCCAGCGGCGGACGCGGCGGTAAGCGCGGCCAGACTGGCGCTGCTGTAACCGATGCGCCAGCGTTTGCCGAGGTTATCCAGCGCCTGACACAGGGAGTCGCGGTATAACCCATTGAGTGGGAACACAGCCAGCGGCACCGGCGATTGTTCGATTGCCGGGAAGGCCAGACTGTCCAGCCACAGCAGAGGCTCCGGCCTGGCGGCACGCGGTGGCTGGCTGCGACGCTGCTTAACCAGGATCAGATCCAGCTCTTCGCGGGCATAGGCGCTGTGCAGATCGGCACTCAGGCCGCTGGTGACATCCAACCGCAGATGCGGGTTTGCGCGGCTGAACTCCGCCAGCAGTTCGGTGGTGGGCGCGGCGAAATCCTCCGGCATCCCCAGCCGCAGTACACCGTCTCGCCAGATGCCGGTCAAGGCATCGTGCGCCTCTTCATTCAGCGCGATGATGCGTCGCGCATAGCTCAACAGCTTGACGCCTTCCTCGGTCAGCAACACCTGATGGGAAGACCGTTCAAACAGCGGTTTGCCCAGCATCTCCTCCAACCGGCGTACCTGTTGGCTGACGGTAGATTGTGACAGAAACACCCGTTCTGCGGCGCGGGTGAAGCTGTTGCTGTCACACACCGCGACGAAGCTGAGCAGTAACTGCGGATTGAACATCGGATAACGATTCATTTTCCCACTGTTGGCTATTTTATTATTTAATTTCCCAATACTAGCGGGGATGCCTAGAGTAAGGCAACGCTGCGGCGGCCACTCTGTGACTCCGCACTCTTCATCCCGGAAGTTCAGGAATAGACCGTGTTAAATCATTTTGTTGTTCCCTCCTTGTTACGCCGCTGGTTCAACCCCCTGCTGTGGGCGCTGGTGCTGATTGGCCTGAATATGCGGCCGTTGCTGACCTCGATCGGCCTGTTGTTACCGACGCTGCGGCAGGTTACCGGACTGAGTTTTGGCGGCGCAGCCCTACTGACCACCTTGCCGGTACTGATGATGGGGCTGATGGCGCTGGCGGGTGGGGCGATTAACCGCCTGTTCAGCGAACGCACTGGCGTGGTGTTGAGCCTGCTGGCGATTGGTGTGGGTGCCGCCTGGCGTGAGCTGGCACCGGGCAGCACGCAATTAATGCTGAGTGCGGTACTGGGGGGGCTGGGGATTGGGGTGATCCAGGCGGTGATGCCCGGCATTATCAAACATCACTTTCTCAAGCAGATGGCGCTGGTGGCCGGGCTGTGGTCGGCGGCACTGATGGGCGGTGGCGGCCTGGGGGCGGCGATTACCCCTTGGCTGATGAGTGTCGGCCATGACTGGCATAGTGCCCTGGCCTGGTGGGCGGTACCGGCGCTGGTGGCGTTAATCGCCTGGTGGCCGGTCAGCCGTGGCCTGGCTCGCCTGACGCCGACGGGGACCTCCAGCGGGCCGAGCCTGTGGTTCAGCCGTCGTGCCTGGTTGCTCGGCGCTTATTTTGGTTTGATCAACGGTGGCTACACCAGCCTGATCGCCTGGCTGCCACCCTATTATATGCAGCTCGGCTGGCAGCCGCAGGCCAGCGGATCGCTGTTGGCGTTGATGACCTTCGGCCAGGTGGTGGGAGCACTGCTGTTGCCGGCGCTGGCCCGCTCTGCGGATCGTCGCCCGCTGTTATTGCTGGCACTGGCCATGCAGTTGGTTGGTTTCATTGGCCTGATCTATCTGCCGCAGACGCTACCCTGGCTGTGGGTGTTGCTCTCGGGTCTGGGGCTGGGCGGTGCCTTCCCACTGTGCCTGGTGCTGGCGCTCGATCATATCCCACACCCGGCGGCGGCGGGACGGCTGGTGGCCTTTATGCAGGGCATCGGTTTCCTGCTGGCGGGTACCACGCCGTACATTTCCGGTCTGCTGCGTGATTACAGCGGCAGTTTTGTGCTGGATTGGCAAATCCATGCGCTGCTGGTGGTGGTGCTGATCGCCATCACCTGGCGCTTCCACCCGCACAGCTACCAGCAGGCCTTCGCCGAATAATATTTCTGTCATTGCGGCTCCCTATAGTGACGTTGCTTTTACTTCTGGGTAATAACAACAAAAAGGGAACCAAAACATGCACATCACCAAAACCCGCCTGGCGCTGTTGGCCGGCTGTATGGCGCTGAGCAGTAACCTGTGGGCAGAAGCTCAACCGGTGCCAGCGACCTTGGCCGGACACGCGTTACTGGCGGTGAAATCCAACGTTGCAGCCCCACAGGATGCCCCCGCCGATTTACAGCAAAGCGGTAAATACACCAGCGGCAAACGCGTGACCGAACTGGGCAGCGTGGCGGGCAAATCCGCCGATCGCATGACCGGTATCGGCCTGCCGATCAACGGCCAGCCGCTGCAGGGCCATTCCGGCATCAAGCATATGCCCGACGGCACTTACTGGGTGCTGACTGACAACGGCTTCGGCAGCAAGGCCAATTCGCCGGACGCCATGCTGTACCTCAATCACTACAAAATCGACTTCGGCAACGGCACGGTGACGCCACTGAAAACGGTGTTTCTGCACGATCCCGACAAAAAGGTGCCCTTCCATATCATCAATGAGAGCACCGATAAACGTTACCTGACCGGCAGCGATTTTGACCCGGAAAGCTTCCAGTTCGCCGACAATGCCCTGTGGATTGGTGACGAGTTCGGGCCTTATCTGATCAAGGCCGATCTGAACGGCAAGGTGCTGGCGGTGTTTGACACCAAGGTGGACGGCAAGGTAGTGAAGTCGCCGGATAACCCGACGCTGACCCTGCCGGGCGCGCCGGACGGCAAACAGAACTTCCAGGTGGCACGTTCCAAGGGCTTTGAGGGCATGGCGGCGTCACCGGACGGCAGCAAACTGTACCCGTTGCTGGAGGGCGCACTGTGGGACGGTGAAAAGTTTGAGAACCTCGACGGCAAACGCTACCTGCGGGTGCTGGAATTCGACGTGAAGCAGCAGGCCTGGACCGGTCGCAGTTGGCAATATGTGCTGGAAGACAATCAGAACGCCATCGGTGATTTCAATATGATCGACGCCACCCACGGGCTGGTGATTGAGCGTGATAACGGCGAAGGCACGCAGGACAAAGCCTGTGCGGCGGGCGCACCGACCGACAACTGCTTCAATCAGGTGGCGAAGTTTAAACGGGTATATAAAATTGCTTTCTCCGACGATAACGTCGGTAAACCGGTCGACAAGTTGGCCTATATTGACCTGATGAACATTCAGGATCCGAACAAACTGGCGCACAAACCGCTGAACAACGGCGTGCTGACCTTCCCGTTCTTTACCATTGAAAACGTGGATGTGGTGGACGGTAGCCATATCATTGTCGGCAATGATAATAACTTCCCGTTCTCCTCCAGTCGTCAGCCGAACGTGGCGGATGACAACGAGTTTATCCTGCTGGACGTGAAGGACTTGCTGAAGCCTTAAACCCTGCCAGCCTCCGGCGCATTGCCGGGGGCTCGTGCTATTTCCCTCTTAGCGCTAAGGGTAAACTGCGCTATAATCAGCCCCTTGCTTCCGATTCCCGAAGGAAGATCCTCGTCCCCGGTGGGGCGGCCGGACTTCAAATCCGGTTGGGGCCGCCAGCGGTCCTGGGCAGGTTCGACTCCTGTGATCTTCCGCCAAATTTCATCCTGACAGTTTCTGTAAATTCCATAAATCCCCCAAAATCAGTGCAGAACTGCTTTCATTCTAACTAATGGCAGATAATAAATTTCTGGTGAAAATAAACTTCACCAGTTTTAGCACAAAGAGCTAAAAACGCGTCTATCTTTACCATTGAACACTGGATCCGTAAATTAGAGGCGGTTATGTTTCTTAATTACTTTGCGCTGGGTGTCCTTATTCTGGTTTTCCTTATTATTTTCTATGGGATTATTATTCTTCATGATATCCCCTATCTTATTGCAAAGGCACGTAACCATCCGCATGCCGATGCTATCCATGTCGCGGGCTGGGTGAGTTTATTTACTCTGCATGTTATCTGGCCGTTTTTATGGATATGGGCTACGTTATACCGCCCCGAGCGTGGTTGGGGTATGCAAGGTCAGGAGGCATCGTTCGCACAGTTGCAGCAACGTGTGGCGGAGCTGGAGTTGAAACTGGGTGATAATAAAATGCCGCCTTCGGAGTAGCCACCATGGATCTGCTCATTATCCTGACGTATGTCGCTTTTGCCTGGTCTATTTTTAAAATTTTCAAAATCCCGGTCAATAAATGGACCGTGCCTACCGCTGCACTGGGCGGAGTGTTTTTAATCGGGGCGTTAATTCTGCTAATGAATTACAACCACCCCTATACTTACCTGGCGCAGAAAGCGGTGATCTCTATCCCTATTACTCCGCAGGTGACAGGTATCGTTAGCGAAGTAACCGATAAGCAAAACGTATTAATTAAAAAAGGTGAAGTGCTGTTTAAATTAGACCCTGTGCGCTACCAGGCAAGAGTTAATAGACTTCAGGCCGACCTGGTCACCGCGATTAATAATACTCAGGTGCTCAAAGGGCAGCTCGATGAAGCTATTGCCAACACTTCTCGGGTTAGCGCGGAACGCGATCGGTTATATAAAGACTACCAACGTTATGTCAGGGGCAGTCAGGCCAAGGTCAATCCATTTTCGGAAAGTGATATTGATAACGCCCGACAGAACTATCTGGCACAAGATGCGTTGGTAAAAGGCTCGGTGGCTGAACAAGCACAGATAAAAAGTCAGTTAGACAGCGTGATTAACGGGGAGCAATCTCAAATCGTGAGCCTCAGGGCGCAGTTAGCCGAGGCCAAATATAATCTTGATCAAACGGTGATCCGTGCCCCAAGCAACGGTTACATCACCCAGGTGCTGATCCGCCCAGGTACCTATGCCGCGGCGTTGCCATTGCGCCCGGTCATGGTGTTTATTCCTGAGCAAAAACGCCAGATTATCGCGCAGTTCCGACAAAACTCGTTGCTGCGTCTGAAAGCCGGTGATGAGGCCGAAGTGGTGTTTAATGCGTTTCCCGGCCAGGTCTTCCCAGGAAAATTGATAAGAATTCTTCCGGTGGTGCCCGGTGGTTCATATCAGGCGCAGGGAACGCTGCAATCGCTGAGCATGACGCCCGGCAGCGATGGTGTTCTGGCCGTGATTGAACTGGCGCCCAACAGTGAAGTTGACGAATTACCTGACGGCATTTTTTCTCAGGTGGCAGTTTACTCTGATCACTTTACCCATGTGGCGGTAATGCGCAAGGTACTGTTACGAATGACCAGTTGGATGCACTATCTGTATTTGGATCACTAACTCAGTATAAAAAAGCCGCTTCCTGAGGAGGCGGCTTAGTGACTTACAACTTAGGCATATTGCGTTAATCGCCAGGTGACAGCCTGGTTATTATAGGGGGGCATGGTATTGCCTTTAGCAATAGGAGCGGTGGTTGATGGTGTACCTACAACTGTCCAGACGCCGCTTTCAGGGCACTTATGCCCGGTAGAGGCTGTAGTACCGATAGGGGATTTAGCCATGATGATCTTTCCTTAATCAGTGCGGTGCTACCCTTAGCCCCGCTAAGAAAGATATTTACAGGTTCTCGTATATATGCAATCCCACAAGCCAAATACAAAGCATTAGTTTGTTATTAGTAAATTCAAGTGTCTATTATTTAAGTTTACATGTTCTTCGCCGTGGATTACTTCAATATATAATAAATTTATATTGTCAGTGTGATGGTATTATATTTTTATATCATTTTTTGAATAATTTAAATTCTTTATTATTAAGTGGAGAGTTGTTCTATTAATAGAACATTGAAATGGAAAATACAAAACAGGCCCAACGTACAGTCATTCCCTAACCCCTGAACAACGAAGTTATCGGTGACAATAGACGTCGGTTGTCTGGCATAGAAAGCAACCCAATAAGGTCGGGTAGACGGCCTGCGGCCCTGGAAAAGATGAGTTTGAAAGAGTAAATTAGCAGGGTTAAGGTGAGGATCCCGGCCAGCAGTGACTTTTTGTCTATTCTGTCTGACCGGAAAGTTTCCCTGGTGTTGGCTGAGTGACCTACCTGATCTTGCAGAGCAGTTTTTTACTCTTCGCCTAACGCGGTTCATTATAAGACAGAGTGCCTGATTCATAACCTGAACTTAAGTGCAGCTCGTACCTCTACATAAGTGCAGGTTTTCTCACTAAATGGACCAAGTCAGACTGCCACGGAGCCCGTATGTTTTCTTCCTTCAGTGAAAATCAAACAATAACGGAAACGCTCAGGGGACATATCGACCGAAAGTTGTCCTCACTCGGTAGCCCTGAATTCGCCTACACGGTGATTAGAAAAAAAGATCCGTCAGATGTACTTATTATTTCCAGCTATCCTGAAGAATGGGTAGATCTCTACCGCACCAACAATTTCCAGCTCACTGACCCGGTGGTGCTGACCGCGTTCAAGCGCAGCTCGCCCTTTGTCTGGGACGAAAATATCACCCTGATGTCAGATAAGATTTTTTGCCTTTCCAGGCGCTACAACATTGTTAACGGCTTCACCTTTGTGTTGCACGACTCTATGAATAGCTTGGCGTTGTTATCGGTCATCCTCGGCGGCAGTGGAGAAGAGGATCTGGAAAAGCGGATCTCATCCGATCGCGGAGCCATGCAAATGTTGCTGATCGATATCAATGAACAAATGTATCGTCTCGCAGGCTCCGTCTCTTCCAGCCGGCGGAAGCATCATACGGATACGGAAAAACCCATTTTTACCCCACGGGAGAGTGAAGTGCTGTATTGGGCCAGTATGGGGAAAACCTATGGCGAGATTGCCGCCATCGCCAGTATTTCCCCGAGTACGGTGAAGTTTCATATGAGAAATATTGTGGTTAAACTTGGCGTCAGTAACGCCCGGCAGGCTATTCGGTTGGGTGTTGAGTTGGGGCTTATGACGTCGTCAGCAGCCAGATAAAATGAGTCAGGCCCGGTGAGACTCCTTTATGTCATCTCACCGAACCAGCCGAAGGCAGTTTGGCTTTATCTGGCAGAAGGACAGGTCTCCGCCAACGCGGTTAACCCTTCGCTTTCCTGCCTGAATGACACCTTGCCTTGATCCAGCGTGACCACGAAGACGCTGTCGAAATCGCTACCCGGCCATTTGGGCACCGAATTGGCGTCGCCTCCGCGTGCGGCCACGATGTTCTTCACCGCCTTATCGAGATTCTTGTGTTCCCAGGCGATGAAAATGCGTGAGTTTTGGTATTTATCGCTGAGCAACTCCTGTTGCAGCCCGGCGATGTCATCGGCGTGGAACTGAATGCCGATCGGTAACCCCACACGCACGGCGGTGGGCATGATGGTCGACAGCGCCCGCAGTGAACTGCCGGCTTTGTTTTCTTTCGGCCCCGCGGCAAAGATAAAGTCCGGCTTGCCGTAGCGGCTCAGCAGTATGTCCGGCAGCGCCAGCGCGCGGTTCAACCCTTTGCAGGTCAGCTGCCCGCTGTTGTTGGCCGGCTTTTCCCCGTGTCGCACAAAGATCAGCGTTTCCTGCGCCAGTGCACTTTGGCTGAACAGCAGCAACACTGCCAAACCGCCGAGTGTTTTGTGAGCTACGTTGTTAAACATCCTCAACCCTTATGTAATGGCTTGCTGATTTCTGTGCGCTTTTCGCCGCGTTACTCGCTATCATAACCGGCGTGACAAAAGGCCTACCGCACCGATGCGGGGCCTCTGGGATAATTAAATACTGGCCTAAGGAAGGATTTACAATGAAAAACATTTTCTTTTTTGATGCGATGCTGACACCGAAAATCATCACCGGTGTTTACTGGCTTTGCCTGCTGAGCATTGTTGTTGGCGGGATTGGGGCGATGTTCTACGGTGAGTTTTTCCGTGGTCTGTTCGCGATCATTATTGGCGGCGTGTTTACTCGCGTTTGCTTTGAAATGATCATTATTGCGTTTAAAAATAACGAATACCTGCGCAAAATCTCCGAAAAGCCGTAATGCAATAAAAATGCCGGGCATCGCCCGGCATCCTGTTATTCCCCCAAAGTCAGCGCCAGCCGTTCCCGCATCAGCTCGATAAAATTATCCGGCAATGTTTTCGCCGTTGGCGCCCGCAACGCCTGGCTCCAGACCGGCTCAGGGAAGTGCGAGTCGTCGAGGTAACGCGGGACGATATGCCAATGCAAATGCGGCAGCGCGGTGCCCAGGCTGGCGATGTTGATCTTCGCCGGCGTCAGTAGTTGGCGCAACTGCGCCTCAACCTGTGCCACCACCGCCATGATGCTGTTGCGTTGGTCGTCACGCAGGTCGCTTAACTCGGCGATGTGTTCATGCCACACCACCCGACACCAGCCGGGGAATGGGCTGTCGGCGATAAAAATTGCCCGGCACTGTGAGTTTTGCCACAGCACGATTTCATCGGTCGGATGGCAGTAAACACAAGATTCATGATTCATTTTATTCTCCTGCTGCGGTTTTGGGCGCAGCGAAACCCCGCCGCGCGTTAGCACAGCCAGGTATTCAGTGTGAAAGAGAGCGGGACCGGCGGCCCCGCCGGGGCTACGAGTTAATCACCGACTGGCGGCGTACCAGGCTGGGGGCAAATAAAAACTCCTCAACTGGCAGTTCCGGGTTTTCCAACCGGCCGATCAGCCGATCGACAATTTTCACTGCCATCTCGCGCAGCGGGGGTGCCACAGAGCTGAGCGCCGGGTTGAACAGTTCGGACAGAAACATGTTATCGATGCCGACCACCGAAATATCCTCCGGTACCCGCACCCCCAATCGCTGCAAGGCAGAAATCATGCCGATGGCCAGCATATCGTTCAGCGCTACCACACCGTCCGGCCGTGGTTCACTCTGGCAGACTTGTTCGGCCAGCGTTTTCCCCAGTTCGGCCATTTCGGCATCGCCGTAGGCGAACTGCGCTTTACCTTCGATCACCCTGACCGGCAGCCCGGCAGCCTCCAGTGCCTGCCGGTAACCGGCAATCTTGTTGGCGCGGCTGCTGGTCATGCCGGAGGCGGTGGCGAAAGCGATACGGCGGCAGCCCTGGGCGATCAGATGCTGGGCCGCCATGCTGCCGGCGGCGCTATTGTCCATCGACACGCTGTCGATCGGCAGTGCCGTCTCATCCGGTGCCGTCAGGGTACGTTCATCGTAGTTAATCATTACCAGGCCGCGTTTCAGGGCGTCACGGAAATGGGGGCGATCGTAAAAGGTGGAGGCGACCACCACGCCACGGATGCCTAATGCCAGCAGATCGTCGAGAAAACGGATCTCTTCTTCCTGCTGGCGATGGGTATCACCCAGCAGCACCTGATAGCCGTAGTTTTGCTTGGCCGCCAGCTCAATCTCACGCACCAGCGCAGCGAAGCTGGGGTTGACGATCGAAGGCACCAGCAGGCCGAGCATTTTGATCTGTCCGGTTTTGAGCTGCTGCGCCGCCCGGTTCGGTTGGTACTGCAACACCGCCATCGCCTGCTCAATACGGGCCAGCGTATCCTTGCGCATCTGATCGACCCGGCCGTTCAGCACGTTGGAAACCGTACTGACCGAAACCCCGGCATGACGTGCCACATCACGTATATTCGCCATCACATTCCCGTTTTGCATTAACCCATTACCGCGACTTTATCACGCGCTCGAAAGTGAGTCACAGACCCTTAGGGCGCGATCTGTCCGCCGTTGACGTCGATAATCTGTCCGGTGATGTAGCCGCTGCAGTTATGCGATGCCAGGAACAGGTAAGTGGGCGCCACTTCTTCGCTGCGGCCAAAGCGGCCCATCGGGATCGAAGCGCACATCTTGCCCAGCACTTCTTCGCTTTTGCCATGATGGAAGGCGGTGTCGATACTGCCCGGTGAGACGATATTGAAACGGATGTTGTCCTGGGTGAACTCCTTCACCCAGTTTCGGTGAATGTTGTGCAGCCAGGCCTTGGCGCTGGCATACAGACCGGCACCGATACCGCCGCCTTCACGTGCGGCGATGGAACCGGTGCTGATCACACTGGCGGTAGCACCGCTCTCGCGTGCCGAGGCGCGCAGGTGTGGGATAGCGAATTTGGTGACCATCAGCGCCGAGCGGCAGTTCAGGTCCATCACCCGGTCAAAGAATTCGTCGTCTATCGCTTCCAGACCGTTGCGTCCGCCCAGCCCGCCGGCGTTATTGATCAGAATGTCGATGCCACCAAAGCGGGCGATAAAGGCTTCGACCAGCGCTTCACAGCCTGCGGAGCGCGATAAGTCGGCCGAGAAGAATGCGCATTCACCGGGAAAGGCGGCTATTTCTGCCGGTGGTTCGCTGCGCATGCCGTTAATGCCCACTTTGGCGCCGTGTTGGGCGAACAGGGCGGCGGTCGCCAGACCAATACCGGCGGTGGAACCGGTGATCAGCACGCGTTTGTTGGTTAAATCAGAGAACATGGTGTGACTCCTTGCTTGAGAAAATCAGTAACCCAGCTGCGTGGGCAGCCAGGTAGTGAGCGCCGGGAACAGCGCGATAACGATGATGCCGAGCAGTATGATCAGCAGGTATTTGGCCATCGGCTTAATCACGTCCTGCATCGGCACACCGCAGATGGCGCAGGTGGTGTACAGACCCAGGCCGATGGGTGGGGAAAACAGGCCGAAACCCATCGCCAGAATCATCACAATGGCGTAGTGCAGCGGGTTAAAGCCAAGTTGGGTAGCGATAGGCACCAGGATCGGGGCAAAGATAATCAGCGCCGGAGCGCCCTCCAGCACCGCGCCGAAGATAATCAGGATGACAATCGACAGCAGCAGGAACAGCCACGGGCCGTAGTCCGCGCCGATGGCGACCAGCAGCTGTGCGCACTGCTGGGGGATCATCTCGATGGTCAGGGCGAAGGACAAACTGGTGGCGCAGGCAACGATAAACAGCAGCATGCCGGACAGCGCGGCAGTATCGACAAACAGCTTCAGGGTGGCTTTCAGGGTCAGTTCCCCAAAGGCCAGCCGACCGACCACGATGGCGTAAACCACGGCGAAGGCGGAAATCTCGGTGGAAGTGGCGATACCGGCCACCACGCCCTTGCCGATCATCAAAATCATTACCAGCCCGACGGCAGCCCCGATCAGCAGTTGGCGGGTCGGCATACGCACCGGGTAGGCGTCATCGACGTTGATGCGTTTGCCGAAAATCACGGCGGCAATCAGCAGCAATACCAGCAGGCACAGCGCCGGGATCAGTCCGGCGATGAACAGTGCGCCAATGGATATGTTGGCGATAAAGCCCATCACGATCAGGTTGACGCAGGGAGGAATGGTTTCCGCCATGATGGCCGAGGCGGCGAACACCCCAGCCGACTCTGCCGCCGGTTGGCGCGCTCGTCTTACTGCGGGCATCAGCACGCCGCCGACCGTGGCGACGTCCGCCAGCTTGGAACCGGAAATGCCGGAGAAAAACGCCATCGACACAATGGTGGTCATGTGCAGGCCACCGCGATAACGCCCCATGCCACGGACGATCAGCTCAACCAACCGCGACGACATGCCGTTGACTTCCATCACTGCACCGGCCAGCAGAAAGAATGGGATAGCCAGCAGCACGAAATGGTCGACGCCGGCAGTGACCTGCTGGGCAAAGAACACGAACGGCAGCGACGGATCGCTGAGGAAGAACACCATCGCCGACATGCCGAGGGTAAAGGCGATCGGCACGCCGGAGATGATGCCCAGAATAAAGCAGGCCAGCATCAGCACGGCGGGCAGTGAGCTGAATCCCAGCGGGATATGCAGGCTGAGGTAGCCCGCTCCGCCCAGAAGAGCGACGGCGGCGGCGCTGATTAACACCACTTTCAACGGTGCCTGGCAGGCGTGATCGAGCGCGCTGACCAGCATCACCGCCGCGCCGATAAACACCGGCACCACAAAGATCGCCTGCGGCAGGCCGTGTTCGGTGGTCTGCGGCAGTGAAATACCCACCAGGCTGAAGCTGGAGATCGTCAGCCCCAAAGCCACCAGGACCAGCACCCAACGGCTGGCATGCACTACGTAGGGCCGGGCTACCGCGGGCATCCAGCGCAGGAACAGATCGACGCCGATGTGCCGACCACGCCCGGTGGAGGTGGCGACGCCGAAGAACACCAGCGTCACCATCAGCGCGCGCGCCACTTCTTCCGCCCATTCAATTGGGCTGTGCAGCGCGTAGCGCCAAATCACCGAGGCGAACACCACCACCACGTTGATCAGCAGCGCCAGTGCGCCACCCCAGGCGGTAAAACGGGTCAGGGCGCGGCTTAACTGCGTCAGGATGGCCACTTTTTTCACACTCATTTCAAGGGTTACAGGAAGGGTCATAGCAAATCCTCCGCCAGAGGGGCGTTACGGCTGCGCGGTGGCATGAATGGCATCCAGCACCGCTTTGGCCTGTGGATATTTCCCGCTAAACGCCGCCTGAAGTGGCCGCGTTTGCTGACGGAAATAGTCGCGGTCGGTTTCGGTAAAGGTCACGCCGGCGGCTTTCAGTTTTTCCATCGCCTGAGTTTCTTTTTCCGCCGCGATTTTGCGTTCATAGACTGTGGCTTCGCTGGCTGCCGCCAACACCTCGGCTTGCAGTGGCTGCGGGATGCGTTGGAACGCCGCCTGGCTGATGGTGGCGACAATCGGGTTATAGATATGGCGGGTCAGCGTGGCGTATTTGGCGATCTCGTAATACTTGCTGGTGTAGACCGTGGCAGCGTCATGTTCCACGCCGTCGATCACCCCCATCTGCAGCGCGGAATAGACTTCACCGCCGGGCATCGGGATCGCCGTGGCATCCATGCTTTTCAGCGTGGCGATAAAGTTGGGTGCCGGCAGCACGCGTACTTTCATTCGGTTGAGGTCGTGCGGCGACTGCAGCGGCTTTTTACTGTAAATGTTGCGCGCGCCCAGGCTGAAGCCGTAGCCCAGTACCTTGATATTGCTTTGTTTGGCCAGCATGGCGCTCAGCAGTTGGCCCGCCTGGCCATCCAGCGCCCGACCCAATTGCGGGTTATCGTTAAACAGATAACCCAGATCCAGCACGCCGATTTCCGGTACTAGCGTGCCCCAGATGGAGGTGCCGGAGATCATCATGTCGATCGCGCCAATACGCACCTGCTGGACGGCATCGGCCTCTTTGCCCAGCATGCCGTTGGGGAAATAGTTGAGGGCGATTTTGCCCGGCAGGCGCTGGTCCAGATTCTGTTTGAAACGGTTAAACCAGATGGCGTGCGCGGAATATTCATCATCGGGCAGCGATGAATAGACCCGCAGGTTAACTTCGGCCGCATTGGCGCGCAGTGGCAAGATAAACAGCATAAATAACAGCGTGATAAACAGGCGCGGTGTTAAGCGGCATGTCAGTGATTTCATCAGCCTGGCTCCCGATCGCAGACAGCCTGCGATGCTGGTGGTGAAGATGATTTCCCCTGCGTGGCAAAGCTGTAGGGACAGGGGGAACGGGTACGATACTTTGTCTCTGGTCTTTCACTGTAACGTTTTAGTGTATCGTTACAGAAAACCTACAAACATTCCGTCGGCAGATCAATTTTTATCCGCAAAAATGGCTGGGAAATGCGGGTTCTGTGAGCAAGTTCTAAAAATCGGTGGGTCATGGCCGGCGATCGTCGGGCTGCCCTGCGGGCATTTAACTTCTATAATCGCAGCTGGGATCACCGTGAATTCAGGAGTGGGCATGCCTTCCAGGGCGATAATTAAATGGACCAAACGGCTGACGATTGTGGCTGTCACCGTGTTGCTCACGCTGTTTGCGGTGCGCATTTATGATACTCAGAGCGGTCCGGCACTGGAGCCGTGGCATACCTTTGTGCCACACGAACTGTCGGCTGCCGAAATGGACAAGACCGACTGGCAGGGCTATCTGGCCGCAGAGAGCCGGGTGTTTGATGAGGTGAAGACCAACGTCACGGACAAACTTTCCGCCAGCGAACGCATCCCACTTAACCGCTACTTCGATGGCAGTCCGGTGTATCCGGAGCACTTTGCCCGCGACTGGAACCGTTCCTACGAACTGCTGCCGCAGGGGGAGCCGCGCGGTGCCGTGGTGCTGTTGCACGGCCTGACCGACTCCCCTTACAGCCTGCGGCACATTGCCGAGAATTACCGGCAGCAGGGTTATGTGGCGGTCGGCATTCGCCTGCCGGCACACGGTACGGTACCGGGCGCCCTGACCGATATTGAATGGCAAGACTGGTTGGCGGCGACGCGGTTAGCAATACGTGAGGCGCGCAGCCAGGCCGGGGGCGACAAGCCGCTGCATATTGTGGGCTTTTCCAACGGCGGAGCGCTGGCGATGAAGTACGCGCTGGATGCATTGGATGATCCACAATTGGCGGCGCCGCAGCGATTGATCCTGATCTCACCGATGATCGGCGTCACCAGCTTTGCCCGCTTCGCCGGTATTGCCGGTTGGCCGGCGGTGTTCCCGGCGTTTGCCAAAGCTGCCTGGCTTGGGGTGCTGCCGGAGTTTAATCCTTTTAAATACAATTCGTTCCCGGTAAATGGGGCACGCCAGTCCTATCTGCTCAGCAATGGTCTGCAACAGCAAATCGCCCGCGCGGCGCGTGACGGCAAGCTGGATAAATTAGCGCCGGTGCTGACTTTCCAGTCGGTAATGGATTCCACCGTCAGTACCCGGGCGGTGATCCGCGCGTTATATAACGAACTGCCGGCGAACGGCAGCGAACTGGTGCTGTTTGACGTCAATCGTACGGTGAACTTCGGTCCGCTGTTGCGGCCAAACGCGGCGGCGGCGGTCAGCCAACTGTTGCCTGCGCCTCCGCGTCGTTATCAGACCACGGTGATCGCCAACGCCTCACCGGAAAGCAGCGAGGCGATCGCCAGTGTGACACCGGCCGGGGCTACCACGCCAAGCGAGCAACCGCTGGGCATGACTTACCCGGCGGATATTTATTCGCTTTCGCACGTGGCGCTGCCGTTCCCGGTGAGTGATTCGCTGTATGGTCGGTTTCCGGCGCAGCGTGATGAGTTCGGTATTAGCCTGGGCACCCTTGCTGCGCGCGGCGAACGTTCCGTGCTGGTGGTCGATCTCGATTCGCTGATGCGCATTGCCTCGAACCCGTTTTTCCCCTACCTGTTGCAGCGCATCGATAGCAAACTCTAGGCGAAACCCAGGATGCTGAATGCATCGTCCTGCGGGTAGTAGCCGAGCAGGCGACTGGTTTCCTCCAGCGACAGTCGCTTATAGCGGTTATTGGACACGCCGTGCACCACCGCATGGTGCACGCCTTCAATGCGCAGGCAACGTTCCAACAGATCGGCGGCGTCACGGTGGCTGAGAAAAGCGCTCATGTCACGGGCGCTGAGCTGCTCGCCGGGTTCCAGCGTGGTGAAGTTGGCGATGCGTACCGACAGGGCGGAAAGCCCTTCCTGATGGGCGAAATAGGCGGCGATACCTTCGCCAAAGGCCTTGCTGACGCCGTACATATTTTTCGGTTTGGGCGCGTCCTGTGGCCGAATCTGGTAATCCAGCGCATAGCCTTCCACTGCCTGCGCACTGCTGGCGAAGACTACCCGTTTGCAGCCGGCGTCTTTTGCCGCCCGGAAAATATTGAAGGTACCGAGGATGTTGTTATCCATCAACGAATGGCAAAAGTCCGCATCGGGCGAGGGATCGGCCGCCAGATGCAGCACGGTGTCAATATTGGCGCAGGCCGCACGGCAGGCTTCAATATCGGCGATATCAAAGCTGATCACCTCATCACCAGGCAGCAGATCGGTCAGCCGATCGAGGTCTTTTTCCGCCAACCGTAGCTGATAGCGATTTCCCACCGATTGACGGAATGCCGTCGCCACCCGGCCACCCGCGCCGGTAATCAGAATTCGTCCAAATTCAGTACGCAAAGTCATGATCTTAGCCAGCCCCTAAAGTCCATTATGTCGTGACCAGTAATAATCCGCCGCGTAAGATTTGTCCAGTATCAAATTAGCATGACTTATGTTTCAGCGCGTCAGTGGGCATTTTTCTCCGATGAGATCAGTCAGAAAAGTCATCACCGCGCGCACGGCCGTTGAGCGTGCCAAATCCGGGTAAGTGACCAGCCACAGTTCGCGGGTCGGTGCAGCGATTGAAGTCGGCAGTGTCACCATGTCTGGGTCGCTATCGGCGACAAACGTCGGCAATACCACCGCTCCTAGTCCCGATCGTGCCGCTTCCTGGAGCGAGAACAGATCGCTGGCCTGAAATACCACCGGACGGCCCTGCAACAGCTGTTGTAGCCACTGCTGATGCGGTTGGTTTTGGTAGTGGTGGTCGTAGCCGATAAAGGCCCGCGCCGACTCCGGCAGGGCGGCGTGCTGCGGCGTGGCGTACAGCCCGTAGCGCATCATGCCGATACGCTGCACCAGCAGATCCGGTTGTTGCGGGCGCACCATACGCACCGCGACTTCGGCTTCACCGCGATCCAGCTCGGCGATCGCCGATTCGCCGGAGAGTATCAGCGTAATGTGCGGAAAAGTATGATGAAATTGCGCAATTTGTGGGGCGATAACCCGTGCGGCAATCGACGGCGGCGCGCTTATACGCACCTGAGTTTGCGGCGTCTCACCGGCGCTGCGCGCATGGCGGGTAATGGCGTGGCTTTGATTTTCGATGTCGGCCGCCAGCCCGGCAATCATTCTGCCGTCCTGCGTCAGCGGCGTACTGCGTGGCAGACGCAGGATCAGTCCCAGGCCGAGCGCCTTCTCCAGCGCCGCCACCCGTCGGCCTACCGTGGCGTGATCGCAGCCCAGCTCCCGCGCCGCTGCCGACAATGAACCGGTGCGTGCCAGCACCACGAAGTGTTTTAAATCCTGCCAATCGAACATCAGTGAATTCCTGCACAGTCTTGCCGCGAATTTATGGAATATTCACACAGACTGGGACGTGATTCAATGACGTTATCTTTGTAACCAGGTTGAATTATTCAATTAGGATATCTTATGAATTTGCATCTGCAGGGGCGTATCGCGTTGGTGACGGGTGCCAGCGAAGGGATTGGCGCAGGCATGGTTCGGGTATTGGCGGCACAGGGGGTGATTGTGGTGGCGACGGCGCGCCGCGAAGACCGTTTGCAGACCCTGGCGGATGAGGTTGAGCAAGCCGGTGGCATACGGCCCTATGTCATCGCGGCAGATATCACCCAGACACAGGCGCTCGACAGCATGCTGGCGCTGGCGATACAGCAGTTCGGGACCATCGATATTGTGATTAATGCGGTTGGGGGTGCCCGCCCGACTTCACTCAGCGAAGGTGACGCGGGTTGGGAAGAGGCGTTTGCCCTGAACTTTACCCCGGCGCGTCGGATAACCCATGCATTGCTGCCCCGCATGCAGGCGCAGGGCTGGGGGCGCGTGATTAACATCAGCGGCTCGATGGAGCCGCGTAGCCTGAACGCGGCCACTGTCGCCAAAGGGGCATTGCATCTGTGGGCCAAGGGGTTGGCAGGCGAAGTGGCGGCGCAAGGGATTACCGTCAATACGCTGCAACCCGGGCGGATTAATAGCGAACAGGTGCGTGAAAAACTGCACCCGACCGAGGCCGCGCGCCAGGCGTTTATCAAACAGAATATCCCGATTGGCTACTTTGGTGAGCCGGAGGATATGGCCTATCTGGCCGCGTTTCTTTGTTCCCCGCAGGCGCGCTATATCACCGGAGCGGTGATCCCGGTAGACGGCGGCATGCATTATTTCGCTCACTGAAGCCGTTTTGCCCGCCGGATCACAGTTCGGTAATTTGCCGGGGCAAAGCCTTGCCCCACTGAAAAGCACAGTGTTAACGTCTTAGCTCAGCCGATTTAGGGTTGTCACTGCTCCGGCAGGCAAAACCTAAACCTCGTGCTTCTGTCCCCCTGGTGGGAGCAGAGGCCATGAGGTTTAGGTTTTTTTTTGCGCTGAATTTCGTGACGACGATTGGCCATCGCGGCACTGAGGTTGGCAGAACGTAGATTCTAAGGGTAACACTATGAAATATGAACAATTAGCCAGTGAGATCTTGGCCGGCGTCGGTGGCCGCGACAATGTGAGAAGTCTGGTGCACTGCGCCACCCGCCTGCGTTTCAAGCTATGTGACAGCCAGCGTGCCGATGCCGCGGCACTGAAAAAAAATCCCGGTGTGATCATGGTAGTGGAAAGCGGCGGGCAGTTTCAGGTGGTGGTGGGTAACCACGTGGCGGAGGTCTACAACGCGGTCAATCAGGCTGGTGGGCTGGGCGATGGCGCGGTGGCGGAGGATGACGGCAAAAAGGAAAACCTGTTCAGTCGCTTTATTGACGTGGTGTCCGGCATTTTTACGCCGCTGCTGGGGGTGATGGCCGCTTCGGGGATCCTGAAGGGGTTTCTGGCGTTGAGCCTGGCCTGCGGCTGGCTGCTGGAGAGTGGTGGCAGTTTTAAAATGCTGTTTGCTACCAGTGACGCGCTGTTCTATTTCCTGCCGATCATGCTCGGCTATACCGCCGGGAAAAAGTTTGGCGGTAATCCGTTCATTACCATGGCGATTGGTGGGGCTCTGACCCACCCGCTGATGATGGCGGCATTTGAAGCGGCACAGCAGCCAGACGCGGTGCGCGAGTATTTCTTCGGCATTCCGCTGACCTTTATTAATTACAGCTCGTCGGTGATCCCGATTATTTTTGCCGCCTGGATCTCGTGCCGGCTGGAGCCGCTGTTTAATCGGGTGATCCACAGCGCGCTGCGCAATTTTATTACGCCGCTGCTGTGCCTGGTGGTCACCGTGCCCTTGACCTTCCTGCTGATCGGCCCGGCAGCCACCTGGCTCAGCCATTTGCTGGCCAACGGTTTTCAGACCATCTACGGATTTAACCCGATTATTGCCGGTGCCTTTATGGGGGCGATGTGGCAGGTGTGTGTGATCTTCGGTCTGCATTGGGGACTGGTGCCCTTGATGATCAATAACCTGAGCGTGCTCGGCCGCGACACCATGGTGCCGTTGCTGCTGCCGGCGGTGATGGGGCAGGTGGGCGCCACGTTGGGCGTCATGCTGCGTACCCGCGATGCCAAACTGCGGGCTCTGGCCGGTTCCGCCATCGGTGCCGGGGTGTTTGGTATCACCGAACCGGCGGTTTACGGCGTGACCCTACCGAATAAACGGCCGTTTATTTTCGGCTGCATCGGTGGTGCGCTGGGAGGCGCGGTGATCGGCTATTTCCATACCGCCACCTATTCCTTTGGTCTGGTGAACATCTTTACCTTTGCGCAGATTATTCCTGCCAGCGGCTTCGATGCCAAGGTGTGGGGCGCGATTGTCGGCACCTTGCTGTCATTTTGTTTCGCGGCGGTGGCCAGTTACCTGTTCGGTGTGGCGCCCGTTGAGGCCGCCGTGGAACCGGCACCTGTCGCACCGCTTAACCGTAAACAGTTTGTCGTCAGCCCGATTGCCGGCGAAGTGATGTCGCTGGAGCAGGTTAACGACGCCACCTTCGCCAGCGGGTTGCTGGGCAAGGGAGTGGCGATAGTGCCGCTGCAAGGGCGGGTGGTCGCGCCGGTTGCCGGGCGTGTGGCCTCGCTGTTTAAAACCAAACACGCCATCGGTATTGAGTCGGACGAGGGTGCAGAGATTTTAATTCACGTCGGCATAGATACCGTCAAGCTCGATGGGCTGCATTTCACTGCCCATGTGCAGGAGGGCGATCGGGTTAACCCGGGCGATTTGCTGATTGAGTTTGACCAGGTGGCGATCCGCGCCGCCGGGTTTGATACCACCACGCCGATCATCATCAGCAACAGCGATGACTACGTCGACGTGCTGACCAGCGGCCAGGGCAGGGTGCAGGAACAGGCACCGCTGCTGACTTTATTAGGTTAACCGAGGAGAAAGCGATGAGCAGCAAATTTCCAGACCATTTTCTGTGGGGCGGCGCAGTGGCGGCCAATCAGGTGGAAGGGGCTTATCAGACCGACGGCAAAGGGCTGTCGACCTCTGATTTGCAGCCGCAGGGCATCTTCGGCGCGATTACGCCACGGATTGACGGCGACAGCGGCATCAAGGATGTGGCGATCGACTTTTATCATCGTTATCCGCAGGACATCGCGTTGTTCGCTGAAATGGGCTTCAAGTGCCTGCGTACCTCCATCGCCTGGACGCGTATTTTCCCGCAGGGCGATGAGGAGGCTCCGAACGAAGCCGGGCTGGCGTTCTATGATCGGCTGTTCGACGAAATGGCCAGGTACGGCATTCAGCCGTTGGTCACTTTGTCGCATTACGAAATGCCCTACGGGCTGGTGAAGCAATACGGCGGCTGGGGCAACCGCAAGACTATTGGCTTTTTCGAGCACTACGCGCGCACGGTGTTCGAACGCTATAAGCACAAGGTGCAGCACTGGCTGACCTTTAACGAGATCAATATGTCGCTGCATGCGCCGTTTACCGGCGTCGGTCTGGCGGAAGACAGCAGCAAAAGCGAGATTTATCAGGCGATCCACCATCAACTGGTGGCCAGCGCCAGGGCGGTAAAAGCCTGCCATGAAATTGTGCCGGGCGGCAAAATCGGCAATATGCTGCTGGGCGGTATTCTCTATCCGCTGAGCTGCAAACCGGAAGACGTACTGGAAACCCAGCGCCAGAACCGCGACTGGTTGTTCTTTGGCGACGTACAGGCGCGCGGCGGCTACCCGGCGTATATGCGACGTTACTTCCGTGAAAACGGCATTCAGGTCGAGATCACCGCCGAAGATCAACAGGCATTGCGCGAGACCATCGATTTTATCTCCTTCAGCTATTACATGAGCGGCTGTGTCACCACCGACGAGGCCCAGAACAACACTGCCCGGACCAACATTCTCAATATGGTGCCGAACCCGCATTTGGCCAGTTCGGAGTGGGGTTGGCAGATCGACCCGGTTGGCCTGCGTTATCTGCTCAATGTGTTGTACGACCGCTACCAGAAGCCGCTGTTTATTGTGGAAAACGGCCTGGGAGCCAAGGACCGCGTCGAGGCCGACGGCAGCATCAATGACGACTACCGCATCAATTATCTCAACGACCATCTGGTGCAGGTGGCGGAGGCGATTGACGATGGCGTGGAGGTGATGGGTTACACCAGTTGGGGCCCGATAGACCTGGTCAGCGCCTCTAAGGCCGAGCTGTCCAAGCGTTACGGCTTTATTTATGTCGACCGCGACGATGCCGGCAACGGGAGCCTGGAGCGCCGCCGTAAAAAGAGTTTCTACTGGTATCGCGATGTGATCCAGAGCAACGGTAACAGTCTGAAAAACAAAGCTTAAGCTATATCAGCCCACCCGGTGGCAACCGCCGGGTTATTACCTTTATCTACTGCTGCCAATTATGGGAAATTCTCGCCCAGGGAATGCTGTTGCCCGCAGTCAGCGTAACAGGCGGAGAAATATAATAATGAAATATCCATTACCTCACTCTATGACACTCGCCGCGCTCTTGCTGACCTGCAGCGGCGCGCAGGCGGAAACTTTGCAAAGCGCCAAGGACGTGGAAGCACCCACCGCCAAATGGCAAGGCGTCGCGCTCGGGTTTGAACCGCCGCAGCCAGGGCTGTTGGGCGATATGCTGGGGATCAGGCCGATCCTGGAAGATCATGGCTTTCACTATAATCTGGGTTATCTCAGCCAGATTTCCTATAACGCCGGCGGTGGTTATAACCACGATAAGCAGCTGTCCTATATCGATCAGTTCTCGCTGACCTTCAGCCAGGACTTGCAGGCGCTGACCGGTATCCCGGATGCGGCGCTTGAAGGCAATATCGTTAACCGTAACCATGATAACAACCTGACGCGCGATCGCTTGCAGGACCCGCGTGTTAATCCGACCGACCTGTCGCAGGAAAGCTATGGTGGCCAGTCGATTACCCGACTGGGCTGGCTGACCTTTAGCCGCAGCTTCCTTGATCGTCGGCTGCAATGGCGTATCGGCATGATGAACAAGGTGCAGGACTTCGACCAGATTATTCCCTGCGATTTCCAGACGCTGACGCTGTGCGGCGGCAAGTCTGCCAACTCATTGACCTGGTATAACTGGAACGTCCACTACTGGGGCACCACCCTGCAATATAAACTGACTGACGGGCTGACCTTCAAGACCGGCGTGATGGAGCAAAACCCGCAGGCACCAAGCCGCAGTCATGCCTGGAGTGGGTCGACCAAGGGCAGTAAAGGCATGCTGTTACCGATGGAGTTGGAACTGAAGACCAACGCGGTCAATCAGTTGCCGGGGGTTTACAATATTGGCGTGCTGTTTACCAATGCCGACCAGCAGGATTTGTATGAGGGGGTTTCCGGTGGCCCGGGGGCGAGCGATCCAAACGGCTACCGCAGCCACGATCGCACCTGGTTCCTGTATAGCGGTTTTAACCAACAGGTCACGCGCCACCCGGACGACGCCAATCGCGGTCTGAGCCTGTTCTACAGCCTGGGGCTGGCGGATCAGCGCTCCAACTATATGCATTACTCCACTTCGACCGGTATCCGCTATCGCGGGCTGTTTGACGCACGGCCAGACGACTGGCTGGGTCTGGGGGTGTCCATGGTTAAGCTGAGCAACCATTACCGGGATAACCAGCGCTACCTGAATCAAGTCAACAACGCTACCGGGTATAACGATCCCAACTATCATCCGGTGCCGGGGCATTCGGTGACGGCAGAACTCTATTACCGCTTCAACGTCACCCCGTGGCTGCAACTGCAGCCGGGCATACAATATTGGCACCATCCGGCGGGCGTCAACGAAACTCAGGACGCCTGGGTGACGGCGCTGAAAACGGTGGTGACTTTCTGACGACTACGCCGCATCGCTTTCCCGGTAACGCTGGCGTGCATGTTCGAACCAGCTTGCCGGGACGTTATGCGGCGGCAACTGCAGCCTTTCCAGGCCTTTTTCGACGATGTGATGCGCCTGTTGCCACAGCGTCGGGTCACCTTCGGTCAACACTTCCAGCAGCCGCTGCTTTTCGATCAGATAGGTTCGGGCGAAATGACTGTCATAGTCCAGCAGTGAGCGGGTGTTGTCGATCAGGTCCGCCAGCTTGATGGTCTTGGCCTGCGGTGATGCCTGGGCGCTGTGGTGTCGATCGCGATTTTTACGCTCGAAGCGGTTGCCGTCGCCACTGCCGCTGACGTTGGTCAGCATCGCCACCAGGGCTGCGACCTGTGGCCCAAAGTGGCTTTCGATATCACCAAGGGTGGTAGGCGTATCCTCTACCGTGTCGTGCAACCAGGCGGCGGCCAGCATTTCTTCGCTGTGCGGCACGCTGCTGACGATTTCCATCACCGCTTGCGGGTGAACAATGTAGGGATCATTGGTGTATTTGCGGCGCTGATCGATGGCCGCATGTGCCTTGGTGGCGTAGCGGCGCGCACGTTCTGTCAGTGTGTCTGTCATATCCTTTCCCTCCACACAGCACCTCGCTGCGGCATCCCCTGCTTTACACAAGGTAGCATAGTGACTAAAAAATAGTTTGCGATTACATCGTGCACTATCTATATTCAGAACATGAAAACCGAAAACACCGAACAACCCGAGACGAAAAACCTGCTGCTGCTCGACCAGCAACTGTGTTTTGCCCTGTACTCCGCCAACCTGGCGCTGAACAAGGTGTACCGTAAATTGCTGAGCCGGCTTGAACTCACCTATCCGCAATACCTGGTGATGCTGGTGCTGTGGGAACGGGATGAAATCAGGGTTACGGACATTGGCGAGCGGCTGTTTCTTGATTCCGCCACCCTGACACCGCTGCTGAAACGGCTGGAAATCGCCGGGCTGCTGGTGCGTTACCGTGCCACCACCGATGAGCGGCAGGTGATTATTGCGTTAACCGACGCCGGTCGCGCGCTGCGTGAAAAAGCCCAGTCGGTACCGGAAGCCGTCATGTGCGCTACCGATTGCAGCCTCGACGAAATCGTCAATATCAAGCAGCAACTGGAAAAGCTGCGCGGCAAGCTGATCAACCAGCTCTGACGGCCGGTGCCAGACGCAGGATCGGCCTTGATGGACTACACTGGAAGTAAGCGTCAAATATATAGTGTGCGATTTAATCGCGAAAGATATACCAATGACGGCGTTTTGCCTGCAAGAACCGCCGTCTAGCCTCCAACCAGAAAGAAGGAATGATGTATGTCGATTGAAAAAGTTGTTTACCGTGCTCATGCCACAGCAACCGGTGGCCGCGATGGCCGTGCGACCTCATCTGACGGTGTGTTGGATGTCAAACTGGGCGTGCCGAAAGAAATGGGCGGCGCGGGCGGTGAAGTCACCAACCCGGAACAGTTGTTTGCTGCCGGTTATTCGGCCTGCTTCCTCGGCGCACTGAAGTTTGTCGCGGCGAAAGAAAAGGTGAAGATCCCGGCCGAAGCCAAAATTGACGGCACCGTGGGTATTGGCGAAATCCCCAACGGCTTCGGTATCGAAGTGCAGTTGGATATCACCTTGCCGGGCATAGAGCGCAGTGTGGCAGAAGATCTGGTGAAAAAAGCCCACGTGGTCTGTCCTTATTCCAACGCCACCCGCGGCAATATTGATGTAACGCTTAACGTTAAGTAAGGTTTTCGCTAACGCCACGGAAAAAATGGAGGGTTCTCCCTCCATTTCTCATCCTGCCCCGCCCCTGCTTTTTGCACAAAAAATGACAAAAATGCTTATTTTTTGAGAATTCTCTTGATTATTACCCCCAAAATAGCGCTTATTGCCGATCGGCTGAACCTGCGGCCGCAATAAATGTCTGACTGACTTCAGAACTGTTAAAGCCCCCGGAGCCACCGCGTTACATGAACAAAGTTAAATCGCTATCACAGCAGAATTTATCGTTATTGTTAGCGATCTATATCGGCATCTTTTTGAACCTTTCCGTTTTCTATCGTCGCTTTGATTCATTTTCGCACGGCATTCAGGGGATTAAGGTTATTGCAGCGGTAACTGAGGTTGTCGCTATCGTTCTGTTCACCTTCTTTATTATGCGGCTGGTATCGCTCGGCGGCCGGCTGTTCTACCGCATCATTGCCTCGCTATTGGTGCTGATTTCCGTGGCTGCCAGCTATTACATGACGTTTTTCAACGTGGTGATCGGCTACGGCATCGTGGTGTCGGTGATGACCACTGATGTTGACCTGTCGAAAGAAGTGGTCGGCATGCACTTTGTGCTGTGGATGGTGGTGCTCAGCGCATTGCCGCTGCTGTGCATCTGGAAAAACAACCTGCGTTATACCCTGATCGAACAGCTGAAAACGCCCGGACACCGGATCAAACCCCTGGTGGTGCTGGTGGCGGTGGTTGCGTTGGTCTGGTTGCCGCTGCGTATGCTGGATAACGAGCAAAGCGCGCAGGAGAAAATCACCAATGTGGACTTGCCAAGCTACGGCGGCGTAGTGGCGCATTCCTATTTGCCATCCAACTGGCTGTCGGCGCTGGGGCTGTTTGCCTATACCCGTTACGACGAAAGTCAGGATCAGGCCAATTTGTTCGACCCGGCCAAGAACTTTACCTATGTGGCACCGGCCGATATTGATGACACCTACGTGGTGTTTATCATTGGTGAAACCACACGCTGGGATCACATGGGTATTCTCGGCTACGACCGTGACACCACGCCACGCTTGTCCAAAGAGAAGAACCTGGTGGCGTTCCGCGGCACGTCTTGTGATACCGCCACCAAACTCTCGCTGCGTTGTATGTTCGTGCGGGAAGGCGGCACGGCAGACAATCCGCAACGTACGCTGAAAGAGCAAAACGTGTTTGCGGTGATGAAAGATTTGGGCTTCACCTCCGAGCTGTTCGCCATGCAGAGTGAGGTCTGGTTCTATAACAACACCGAAGTGAACAACTATTCGTTCCGCGAAATGATCGCCTCCGAGAAACGCAACGACGGCAAACCGGTTGACGATATGCTGTTGGTGGATGAAATGAAGGAGTCGCTGGCCCGCTATCCCAAGGGCAAGCACCTGGTGATCCTGCACACCAAAGGCTCGCATTACCTTTACTCACAGCGTTATCCGCGCAGCTACGCACGCTATCAGCCGGAGTGTATCGGTGTTGATGATTTCTGCTCCAAGGATCAGTTGGTTAACGCCTTCGATAACTCGGTGCTGTATACCGACAGCTTTATTGCCAATGTGATTGACCAGGTGCGCGAGAAGAAGGCGATTGTGTTCTATTCTTCCGATCACGGTGAATCGATAGGCGAGAATTCACACCTGCATGGCACGCCGCGTGAAATGGCGCCAGTGGAGCAGTTCCGCGTGCCAATGATGGTATGGGCGTCCGACAAGTTCCTGGAAGACCCACAGCATCGCGGTGCGTTTGAGCAATTGCAGGCGCAACAGCGGGTTGGCAAAACCCACCGTCATGTTGAGTTGTTCGATACTATTCTCGGTTGCCTCGGCTATACCTCGCTGAACGGCGGCATCGAGGCCAAAAACAACTGGTGTAATATTCCGCAGGAAAAAGCGTCACCCAGCGAGCTGTAACCCTCCCATACCGGGCGCGCTGCGCCCGGTAAAATCCGTTAATACCTTCCCTTCATCAACTAATCCGGCTCAGGCTTGCGGTATACTTGCGCACTTTCCCCCTCGGACCGGAGATTTCCATGACCTTGCGCGTGGCGTTTATTGACGATCATGACATTGTGCGATCGGGCTTTGTGCAACTGCTGTCGCTGGAGCCGGATATTCAGGTGGTCGGCGAGTTCAGCAGCGCGGCTCAGGCACGCGCCGGCCTGCCCGGTCTGGAGGCGGAAATCTGCATCTGTGATATTTCGATGCCGGACGGCAGCGGGCTGGATTTACTGGCGGATATTCCCTCCGGTATTCGGGTGGTGATGCTGTCGATGCATGACAACCCGGCGCTGGTGGAGCTGGCACTGGAACGCGGTGCCTGCGGGTTTTTATCCAAACGCTGCAAGCCGGAAGATTTGATCACCGCGGTACGTACCGTCGCCAGCGGTGGCGTGTACCTGATGCCTGAAATCGCCCAGCAGTTGGCGCGGGTGAAGGTGGACCCCCTGACTCGTCGCGAACGCGAAATCGCGCTGTTGCTGGCGCAAGGGCAGGAGGTGCGGGAGATTGCCGCTGCGCTGGGACTGTCACCCAAAACGGTACACGTACATCGCGCCAATCTGTTTGCCAAGCTGGGTATCAATAACAACGTTGAACTGGCGAAGCGGATGCTGAACCTGTGATGCAACGCCTGATCACCCAACTGGCGCTGTTTTTTATCTATGCGACCAGCGCATTTTGCCTGTGGGGCATCGGCACCGCGCTGATCGACCCGCCGTGGCAGGCGCTGTTGCTGTTCCCGTTTGGCCTGCGTATGGGCATTCTGCTGCAAAGCCCTTATCGCTTCTGGCCGGGTATCCTGCTGGCCGATCTGCTGCTGATGGTGGTGCTGGCAGATCAGTTCGGTTACGGCCCGGCGCTGTGGGCTTCGGTGGTGGTGCTGGTGTTGACGGTATTGCTCAGCCTGGTGGCTTCCCCCTGGTTGCTGCGGCATCAGGAAAGCGACAGCGAATGGCAATGGCCCTTGATGCAGGGCGCGGTGGTGGCAGTGGCCGCGTTGCTGCAAGCGCTGGTGTGGCAACTGGTGAACGGTGAGGGGGCCCGCGCGCTGCTGCTCGGGCTGGCGGGCGGCTTTACCATTGCCCCGACCTGTCTGCTGCTGTGGCACTACCTGGCGCGGCAGATCTGGGTCCCGCTGGAACCGGGTCTGATCCATAAGCCGGTGACGCTGCGGTTGCGCCATCTGGCCAGTTATTTGCTGCTGTTTGCTCTCAGTATCTGGCTGCAACAGCAGGTTAATGCCGCCGAGCTGCGCCGCTTTGCACCCTTCTGTCTGGCCATCCCGATCGTCTTTATGTCTTATCGCTACGGCTGGCAGGGTGCGCTGCTGGCGACGTTGCTCAATGGCGTGGTGCTGGTGGCCAACGAACCGCCACAGCCCGAATCACACCGCGATTTGCTGTTGTCGTTGCTGGCCCAGAGCCTGACCGGCCTGCTGCTTGGCGCGGGTATTCAACGCCAGCGCGAACTGAACCAGCAACTGCGGCTGCGGTTGACGGAAAATCGCCAACTGGCGCGCGCGCTGGTCACGGCAGAAGAGCAGACCCGGCGGGAAGTGGCGCGGGAGCTGCACGACGAGGTCGGTCAAACCATCACCGTGATCCGTACCCAGGCCAGTATTATCAAGCGGTTGGCACCGCAGCCGCAGGTGATGGGCTGCGCAGAGGCGATAGATACGCTGGCGCTGCGAGTATATGACGGCGTGCACGATGTGCTGACCCAACTGTGGCCGGCCGCGCTGAATAATTTGCCACTTTCGGCGGCGGTGGCAGCGATGCTGCGTGAATCCTTGCCACAGGATGCGTCGCTGGTGAGCGTGATGCAGTGGCAGGTGCCGGATGAACTGCTGGATGAGACGCTGAAAATCACCCTGTATCGGGTGTGTCAGGAAGGGGTGACCAACGTTTGTCGTCACGCTGCTGCCAGCCGGATTGAGCTGGATGCGCGTCTTCGCCAGCGCAAAGGACGGTTGCCGCAAGTGCTGTTGACCATTCGCGATAACGGCGTGGGTATCGATCTGGCCCATCATGAGCCGGGTTATGGTCTGCGCGGCATGCAGGAACGCATCAGCGCACTGGGCGGCCGCCTGCGGCTGACGTCGGAGAATGGCACCTGTTTGAATGTGATCTTACCCACAGTTTCACCGGCGGAAGGGCCAAACTAGGAAATACTCCTAGCCGCGTCGGGAATCCGGCGTAAGTCATTTTCGCGCGCGCGCAGCATGATAGCGGCACTTTTCATATTCTCTGAGGTTTCACATGTGGTCTTTCCTTAAAAGCCGCGACGATGTGCCGCCGGTTACCGATCAAAAACAGATCGATGCCAGCTATAAATACTGGCGCATCCAGCTGATGTGGACGATGTACATCGGCTATGCCGCGTTTTACTTCACGCGCAAAAGCTTCAACTTCATTATGCCGGCGATGCTGAGCGATCTTGGCCTGACGATGTCCGACGTTGGCATCCTCGGCACGTTGTTCTACATCACTTACGGCTGCTCGAAGTTTATCTCAGGCATGATCAGCGATCGTTCCAACCCGCGCTATTTTATGGGGTTAGGCCTGATCATGACCGGCATACTCAATATCTTCTTCGGCCTCAGTTCTTCGCTGTTGATGCTGGGCACGCTGTGGATCCTCAACGCCTTCTTCCAGGGCTGGGGCTGGCCACCTTGTTCAAAAATCCTCACCAGCTGGTATTCGCGCTCCGAGCGCGGCGGTTGGTGGGCGATCTGGAACACCTCGCATAACTTTGGCGGTGCGCTGATCCCATTGCTGGTTGGCTTTATCTCGCTGCACTTCAGCTGGCGCTACGGTATGATTATTCCGGGCATTATCGGCGTGGTGATGGGCCTGTTGATGTGCTGGCGCCTGCGTGACAAGCCGTCCACCATGGGACTGCCTAGCGTGGGAAAATGGCGTAACGACGCCATGGAACTGGTGCAGGAATCGGAAGGTCAGGGGCTGACCAACCGCGAAATCATCAAGCGTTACGTGTTGACCAACAAGTATATCTGGCTGCTGGCGGTGTCCTATGTGCTGGTGTACATCGTGCGTACGGCCATCAATGACTGGGGCAACCTGTACCTGACCCAGGAGAAAGGCTATTCGCTGATGACCGCCAACTCGGCGATTTCCCTGTTCGAAGTGGGTGGTTTTATCGGCTCGCTGGTGGCCGGTTGGGGCTCTGACAAGCTGTTCCGCGGTAACCGTGGGCCAATGAACCTGATCTTCGCCATCGGTATCTTCCTGTCGGTTGCAGCGCTGTGGATCATGCCGGGCGTCACCTTCCTGCTGCAGGCCGCCTGCTTCTTTGCTATCGGCTTCTTTATCTTTGGTCCGCAGATGCTGATCGGCATGGCGGCGGCGGAATGTTCGCACAAGGATGCTGCCGGGGCGGCAACCGGCTTTGTCGGCCTGTTTGCTTACCTGGGTGCCGCGTTGTCCGGCTACCCAATTGCGCGGATTATGGAAATTTGGCACTGGAACGGTTTCTTTGTGGTGATTTCCATCGCCGCCTGTTTGTCTGCGCTGTTCCTGTTGCCGTTCTTACGCGCCCAATCTCCGGCGCTGAAAACGGCTAAGGCATAATGAAAAAGCGCGCTGCAGGCTGCTACAGCGCGCTTTATGCCGATTTTATCACCACTTGATGTGTCGGGACGAGAAAGTGATTGACGCGTATTATCGTCAGCAGTAACATGCGCCCGCATCGGCGAGTAGCGCAGCTTGGTAGCGCAACTGGTTTGGGACCAGTGGGTCGGAGGTTCGAATCCTCTCTCGCCGACCACATTCGAAAAACCTGCTTTTTTAAAGCAGGTTTTTTTTCGTCCGTAGTTTATAGGATGAGCACCTCCGAAGGAGGTTTGAGCCGAGCGCAGCGAGACAACGTTGCTTTAGCAACGGCCCGAAGGGCAGCATCGCAGATGCAGTAATCCTCTCTCGCCGACCACATTCGAAAAACCTGCTTTTTTAAAGCAGGTTTTTTTTCGCCCGTAGTTTATAGGATGAGAACCTCCGAAGGAGGTTTGAGCCGAGCGCAGCGAGACAACGTTGCTTTAGCAACGGCCCGCAGGGCAGCATCGCAGATGCAGTAATCCTCTCTCGCCGACCACATTCGAAAAACCTGCTTTTATAAAGCAGGTTTTTTTTCGTCTGCAATTCAGGCAGCCTTGCCGACCACGAAGTCAAAATGGATCTCGTCATAGGGGAAGATAATGCCCCTTTCGCTTTTATCAATAATGCCGCAACCCAGCAGAGCCTGCAGATCGGTATGCACCGCTTTCACATCCCGTTTGACACGACGCGCCACTTCTCTGATGGAAAGCTCCCCACAACCGGTCATGGTATGCAGGATTTGCATTTTCTTGGGCGACAGGGTTTTCCACAGACTCTCCCAATCTAAAAATGTGATGTAGTTTCCTTGTTGCCGTTTTTTGCCTTGCAGGGCTTCATCCATATTGCGTTGAACCTCCTCAAGAGAAGCAACGCGGATAGTGACTCTGTTCATTCTCCTTCCCCTCTTAGTTGCGCGACTTCATCGAAGAAGTTGCGTTTCAGCGCTATCGGGTGGGTAAAAATAATAGGTTGCTCTTTATTTCCCACATGTTTGTGATCGCCTTTGCCTGCTTCATTGTCATAACGTAAACGGCAAATGCCCTCTTTGACGTAGGCAAATCGATACTTATAGTTATGAGTGCTGCCGTTAACCGGGGGCTCAACATGCCAAATAACCAATTGTATAAATTCAATGTTTGTTAGTTGGATTTTGTCCTGATAGATCAGTTGAGAAGGCACTTCCGTCTCCTTCATGTTGTTTAAAATAACAGCACATTTAGAGTGTTGTCAATGGTGACAACACCTTGTGGCATGACAAATATTTATCCTTTCCCTGTATTTAATTCACTATCCTTATTCCCACTGCTGCGGATTATCCATTATTAAATTAATTCATTGTTGCTCAATAAAACCCGGTTGATGGCGCTATTGTTTTAATGATTATTTTATCTATAGTCTGAATACACGAGATGGGAATGATAGATTTCCATTACGTGGGAAAGATTAATGCTTATTTATTCATTTTAATCGGCCATGATTATTGCGGAATTGTTTTGCTCTGACAATCGGCGGCCGTCATTAAATATTTTATGTTTATCCTCTCGGAATAAAGGAATCAGTTATGCGCAAATTTAATAAACCGCTGTTGGCGTTGCTGATCGGCAGCACCCTGTGTTCTGCGGCGCAGGCCGCTGTACCGGGCAAGCCTACGCTGGCCTGGGGCAATACCAAGTTCGCCATTGTCGAAGTCGATCAGGCCGCGACGGCTTATAATAATCTGGTGAAGGTTAAAGATGCCGCCGACGTTTCTGTTTCATGGAATTTATGGAATGGCGATACCGGTACCACGGCAAAAGTATTATTAAATGGCAAAGAAGTCTGGAGCGGTGCCTCAACCGGCGCTTCGGGCACGGCAAACTTTAAGGTTAATAAAGGTGGTCGTTATCAAATGCAGGTGGCGTTATGTAATGCCGATGGTTGTACCGCCAGCGATGCCACCGAAATTGTAGTGGCAGATACCGATGGTAGCCATTTGGCACCGTTAAAAGAGCCGCTGCTGGAAAAAAATAAGCCTTATAAACAAGACTCCGGCAAAGTGGTCGGCTCTTATTTTGTTGAATGGGGCGTTTATGGACGTAATTTCACCGTCGATAAACTGCCGGCGCAGAACCTGACGCATCTGCTGTACGGTTTTATTCCGATCTGCGGCGGTGACGGCATCAACGACAGCCTGAAAGAGATCGAAGGCAGTTTCCAGGCACTGCAGCGCTCCTGTCAGGGCCGCGAAGACTTTAAGGTGTCGATCCACGATCCGTTTGCCGCGCTGCAGAAAGGGCAGAAGGGGGTTACCGCCTGGGACGACCCCTACAAAGGTAACTTCGGTCAGTTGATGGCGCTGAAGCAGGCGCGTCCGGACCTGAAAATCCTGCCGTCGATTGGTGGCTGGACGCTGTCTGACCCGTTCTTCTTTATGGGCGACAAAGTGAAGCGCGATCGTTTCGTCGGCTCGGTGAAAGAGTTCCTGCAAACCTGGAAGTTCTTTGATGGCGTGGATATCGACTGGGAATTCCCGGGCGGGCAGGGCGCTAACCCGAAACTGGGCAGTGCTCAGGATGGGGCAACCTATGTGCAACTGATGAAAGAGCTGCGGGCGATGCTGGACCAGCTTTCAGCACAAACCGGTCGCAAGTATGAACTGACCTCCGCAATCAGCGCCGGCAAGGATAAGATCGACAAGGTCGACTACAACACCGCGCAGAACTCGATGGATCATATTTTCCTGATGAGCTACGACTTCTATGGCGCGTTCGATCTGAAAAATCTGGGTCACCAGACCGCGCTGAAAGCGCCTTCCTGGAAACCGGATACGGCGTATACCACGGTGAATGGCGTTAACGCGCTGCTGACGCAGGGGGTGAAGCCGGGCAAAATCGTGGTGGGTACCGCCATGTACGGCCGCGGCTGGACTGGGGTGAACGGCTACCAGAACAACATTCCGTTCACCGGCACCGCGACCGGCCCGGTCAAAGGCACCTGGGAAAATGGCATCGTGGATTACCGCCAAATCGCCAATGAGTTTATGAGCGGTGAATGGCAGTACAGCTATGACGCCACCGCCGAAGCGCCTTATGTGTTCAAGCCTTCGACTGGTGACCTGATTACCTTCGACGATGCACGCTCGGTGCAGGCGAAGGGCAAGTATGTGCTGGATAAGCAGTTGGGCGGGTTGTTCTCCTGGGAGATTGACGCCGATAACGGGGATATTCTGAACAATATGAATACCAGTTTAGGCAACAGCGCCGGCACGCAATAAATCGGTTGTAGCACGTTGCCGGGGGATATCCTTTCGCCCCCGGCTTTTTGACAGACGAAAGTTTTTTTACGGCGAATAGATTGTGGTGCCACTCAACTAAAAAAAACGCCAACACCTCACCCTTTCGGGTAAGAGGGGCAGCATTTCATCCTGTATTTTACCTAGATCACAAAAATAACCGTTCAGATATTCATCATTCAGCAACAAACTTTTTTTGTTTTTTATCGGAGTTAAACACCAGTAACTTTCTGCAACACAGCCTATCGAGCTAAAAATGACCGCATAGCATAAGTTTTCATGCTGCAACTGTTAAAGAAAGGTTTTTTTTATGTTTGTTTGCTGTTTCTCACAGTCTGTGTAAATCCCCACTGGTTATATTGACGACACCCCAAACAGTTGGCAATTTGGTAGCCTCAGGGGTAAGAGCGAGAGTTGTTTGAGTGAATCCCATACGCTCAGACGTCCCCACCGGGAGGCGTTCCATCCGGCTCTCTTGCGACTATCCCCCCAGCCTTCGGGCACGACTGCACAGGCCGCGCAATAAAAAATACAGGCTCTGGCGGTAATACACACATCACATCACATAATGGAGCACAAACGATGACAAGTTCCTTGGGAAAAACGGGGATTCTGAAATTCGGTATTGGGCTGATTGCGCTGACCGTTGCGGCCAGCGTGCAAGCCAAGACTCTGGTTTACTGTTCTGAAGGTTCCCCGGAAGGGTTCAACCCACAGTTGTTCACCTCGGGTACCACCTACGACGCCAGCTCGGTCCCTATTTACAACCGTCTGGTCGAATTCAAAATCGGCACCACCGAGCTTCAGCCGGGCCTGGCTGAAAAGTGGGATGTTAGCGAAGACGGCAAAATCTACACCTTCCACCTGCGTAAAGGCGTGAAGTGGCAGAGCAGCAAAGACTTCAAACCGACCCGTGATTTCAACGCCGACGACGTGGTGTTCTCCTTCGAACGCCAGCTGGACGCCAATAATGCCTATCACAAAGTCTCCGGCGGCAGCTATGAGTACTTTGAAGGCATGGACATGCCGAAGCTGATTGCCAAAATCGAAAAAGTGGACGACTACACCGTACGCTTTGTGCTGACCCGTCCGGAAGCTCCATTTGTGGCTGACCTGGGCATGGACTTCGCTTCTATTCTGTCTGCCGAATATGCCGACGTGATGATGAAAGCCGGCACCCCGGAAAAAGTTGACCTGAATCCTATCGGTACCGGTCCGTTCCAACTGCTGCAATACCAGAAAGACTCCAAAATTCTCTACAAGGCATTTGACGGTTTCTGGGGCACCAAGCCGAAGATTGACCGTTTAGTGTTCTCTATCACGCCAGACGCTTCAGTGCGTTACGCCAAACTGCAGAAAAACGAATGCCAGGTAATGCCGTACCCGAACCCGGCCGACATCGCGCGCATGAAGCAGGACAAAACCATCAACCTGATGGAACAACCGGGGCTGAACGTTGGCTACCTGTCGTTCAACGTTGAGAAAAAACCGCTGGATAACCTGAAGGTGCGTCAGGCGTTGACCATGGCGGTCAACAAGCAGGCGATCATCGACGCGGTGTATCAGGGTGCAGGCCAGGCGGCCAAGAACCTGATCCCGCCGACCATGTGGGGCTATAACGACGCGGTGAAAGACTACACCTACGATCCGGTCAAGGCCAAAGAACTGCTGAAAGAAGCGGGCATGGCGGACGGTTTCTCCATCGACCTGTGGGCGATGCCGGTACAACGTCCGTATAACCCGAACGCACGCCGTATGGCGGAAATGATCCAGTCTGACTGGGCGAAAATCGGCGTGAAAGCCAAAATCGTAACCTATGAGTGGGGCGAATACCTCAAGCGCGCCAAAGCGGGCGAGCACCAGACGGTGATGATGGGCTGGACCGGCGACAATGGGGATCCGGACAACTTCTTCGCCACGCTGTTTAGCTGCGCCGCAGCCAAAGACGGTTCCAACTACTCTCGCTGGTGCTACAAGCCGTTTGAAGACCTTATTCAACCGGCGCGCGCCGAATCGAACCACGACAAACGCGTAGAACTGTACAAACAGGCTCAGGTAGTGATGCACGATCAGGCTCCGGCGCTGATTGTTGCCCACTCCACCGTTTATGAGCCTGTGCGTAAAGAAGTGAAGGGCTACGTCGTGGATCCGCTTGGTAAGCATCACTTTGAGAATGTCTCTCTGGATTAATTCCACTACCGGTTAAGTCAGCGCCCTCTCTCCCCAAAGGAGGGGGGGCGTTGTTGCCCGTAGGCAGAGAAACACCAGAAGTGTGTGAGCTTTAATAAGCCTGGCGGACGATGAGCTGCCGGGCATTGATACAGAGAGTTCGGGATATGTTGCAGTTCATACTCCGACGTTTGGGGTTAGTTATCCCAACGTTTATCGGCATTACTTTGCTGACTTTTGCATTCGTCCATATGATCCCCGGTGACCCGGTGACCATCATGGCCGGGGAACGCGGGATCTCCGCAGAACGCCATGCACACCTGATGGCGGAAATGGGGCTGGATAAACCGCTCTATCAACAGTATTTCACCTACGTATCCAACGTGTTGCATGGCGATCTGGGTACCTCCCTTAAAAGCCGTATCTCCGTGTGGGAAGAGTTTGTTCCCCGCTTCAAGGCCACTTTGGAACTGGGCCTCTGCGCGATGATTTTCGCCGTGCTGGTGGGCATTCCGGTTGGGGTGCTGGCGGCGGTCAGGCGAGGCTCAGTCTTCGATCATACCGCGGTCGGCATTTCACTGACCGGCTATTCGATGCCGATTTTCTGGTGGGGCATGATGCTGATCATGCTGGTCTCGGTGCAGCTCAATCTGACGCCAGTCTCGGGGCGGGTCAGCGATACGGTGTTCCTTGACGATAGTCTGCCGTTGACCGGCTTTATGCTGATCGACACCCTGATCTGGGGCGAGCCGGGCGACTTCGTTGACGCGGTGATGCATATGATCCTGCCGGCCATCGTGCTGGGTACCATCCCGCTGGCGGTGATCGTGCGTATGACGCGCTCCTCGATGCTGGAGGTGTTGGGCGAAGATTACATCCGTACTGCGCGCGCCAAGGGCGTGAGCCGCATGCGGGTGATTGTGGTGCATGCGTTGCGTAACGCTTTGCTGCCGGTCGTCACGGTGATCGGCCTGCAGGTCGGCACTATGCTGGCCGGTGCGATCCTGACTGAAACCATCTTCTCCTGGCCGGGCCTGGGGCGCTGGCTGATGGACGCGCTGCAACGTCGTGACTATCCGGTTGTTCAGGGCGGCGTGTTGCTGGTCGCCTGTATGATTATTCTGGTTAACCTGCTGGTAGACGTGCTCTACGGCGTGGTCAACCCGCGTATTCGCCACAAGAAATAAGGGGCGCTCTAATGTCTCAAGTCACTGAGTCTGTTGTTAAAGGTGCGCCGAAGCCAATGAGCCCATTGCAGGAGTTCTGGCACTATTTCAAGCGCAATAAAGGGGCCGTTGTTGGCCTGGTATATATCGTTCTGATGTTTGTGATTGCCATCGGGGCCGGGGTGCTGGCACCGCATGCACCGGCGGATCAGTTCCGCGACGCGCTGCTCAGGCCACCGGTCTGGCAGGAAGGCGGCAGTTGGCAATATCTGCTGGGTACCGATGACGTTGGCCGCGATGTCCTGTCGCGCCTGATGTACGGTGCGCGACTGTCGCTGTTGGTGGGCTGTCTGGTGGTGGTGCTGTCGCTGATCATGGGCGTGGTACTGGGCCTGCTGGCCGGCTACTTCGGCGGTGTGGTGGATGCGATCATCATGCGTATCGTCGACATCATGCTGGCGTTGCCAAGCCTGTTGCTGGCATTGGTATTGGTGGCGATTTTCGGTCCGTCGATCGTCAATGCTTCCCTGGCGCTAACCTTCGTTGCCTTGCCGCACTATGTGCGTCTGACCCGTGCCGCAGTCCTGGTGGAAGTGAACCGCGACTACGTCACCGCTTCACGCGTGGCGGGTGCCGGTGCGATGCGCCAAATGTTTATCAATATCCTGCCAAACTGCCTGGCACCGCTGATCGTCCAGGCTTCTCTTGGCTTCTCGAACGCTATCCTGGATATGGCCGCTCTCGGCTTCCTGGGTATGGGTGCACAGCCGCCTACGCCGGAGTGGGGCACCATGCTCTCCGACGTGTTGCAGTTCGCACAAAGCGCCTGGTGGGTAGTGACCTTCCCCGGTGTGGCGATCCTGCTGACGGTGCTGGCATTTAACCTGATGGGGGACGGCTTGCGTGATGCTCTCGACCCCAAACTCAAGCAGTAACAGAGGACGAGAGAGATGGCGTTATTAAATGTAGACAAGCTTTCGGTGCACTTCGGTGACGAAGGCACCCCTTTCCGCGCGGTAGACCGTATCAGTTACAGCGTGGAGCAGGGCCAGGTAGTGGGTATCGTCGGTGAATCCGGCTCCGGCAAGTCTGTCAGCTCGTTGGCGATCATGGGGCTGATCGACTTCCCCGGTAAGGTGATGGCCGACAAGCTGGAGTTTAACGGCCAGGATCTGCGCAAAATTTCCGAAAAAGAGCGCCGCCAACTGGTGGGCTCGGAAGTGGCGATGATTTTCCAGGATCCGATGACCAGCCTGAACCCGTGTTACACCGTCGGTTTCCAGATTATGGAAGCGTTGAAGGTGCATCAGGGCGGCAACCGTCGTACCCGTCGTCAGCGGGCTATCGATCTGCTGACGCAGGTAGGTATCCCCGATCCGGCCTCGCGGCTGGACGTATATCCGCACCAGCTGTCCGGTGGTATGAGCCAACGCGTGATGATCGCCATGGCGATTGCCTGTCGGCCAAAGCTGTTGATTGCCGATGAGCCGACCACCGCACTCGACGTAACCATCCAGGCGCAAATTATCGAACTGCTGCTGGAGTTGCAGCAGCGGGAAAATATGGCGCTGCTGCTGATCACCCACGATCTGGCGCTGGTGTCCGAGGCGGCGCATCACATCATCGTGATGTATGCCGGTCAGGTGGTGGAATCCGGCAAGGCATCGGAAATCTTCCGTGCGCCACGTCACCCTTATACTCAGGCGTTACTGCGTGCGCTGCCCGAATTCGCTGCCGACAAGGCACGCCTGGCTTCGCTGCCGGGCGTGGTACCGGGCAAATATGACCGCCCAAGCGGTTGTTTGCTCAACCCGCGTTGTCCGTATGCCAATGAGCGCTGCCGTACTGAAGAGCCGGAATTACGCACTATTCCCGGCCGTCAGGTTAAATGTCACACACCGCTGGATGATGCGGGGAGGCCGACCGTATGAGCCAGAACCAACCCTTATTGCAGGCGATTGACCTGAAGAAACACTACCCGGTCAAGAAGGGCATCTTTGCCCCGGAACGGCTGGTTAAAGCACTGGATGGCGTCTCTTTCACCCTTGAGCGTGGCAAAACGCTGGCGGTGGTGGGCGAGTCCGGCTGCGGCAAGTCGACGCTGGGCCGCCTGCTGACAATGATTGAAGTGCCGACCGGCGGTGAGTTGTACTACCAGGGACAAGATTTGCTGAAGCCGGACGTCACCGCTGAGAAGCTGCGGCGTCAGAAGATCCAGATTGTGTTCCAGAATCCTTACGGATCGCTCAACCCACGTAAAAAGGTCGGGCAGATCCTCGAGGAGCCGTTGCAGATCAATACCGGGTTGAACAGTGCACAGCGTCGTGAGAAAGCGTTGGAAATGATGGCCAAAGTCGGCCTGAAAACCGAACATTACGATCGCTATCCGCATATGTTTTCCGGCGGTCAACGCCAGCGTATCGCTATCGCCCGTGGCCTGATGCTCAACCCGGACGTGGTGATTGCCGATGAACCGGTCTCCGCCCTCGATGTCTCGGTGCGGGCGCAGGTACTGAATCTGATGATGGATCTGCAGCAGGATCTGGGGCTGTCCTATGTGTTCATCTCGCACGATTTGTCGGTGGTGGAGCATATCGCCGACGAAGTGATGGTGATGTACCTCGGCCGCTGCGTGGAGAAGGGCAGTAAAGACGCGATTTTCAACAATCCGCGTCATCCGTATACCCAGGCGCTGTTGTCCGCGACGCCGCGTCTGAATCCGGATATGCGCCGTGAACGTATCAAGCTGACCGGCGAACTGCCGAGCCCGATGAACCCGCCGCCAGGCTGTGCATTCAATGCCCGCTGCCGTCGTGCTTTTGGGCCATGCACCCAGTTGCAGCCTCAGTTGAAGCAATACGGCGACCAGATGGTGGCCTGCTTTGCGGTCGATCAGGATGAAAATCCTGCGGCATAACTTTGTTATCAATGACTATTAATATCAATGCCGGCATCTACGCCGGCATTTTTTTTGATTTAACCCAAGGGATTATTAATTAGATTATTTAGTCAAAAGCCAATCTGTATTAATGGCGCTTATTTCTCTCAACGAAATCCTGACGAAATAGCCGTTCATTAGGAATCTTCGTATGATCATAATAAATGAATCCATTAATTTTACGTTGCTTAATAGCGGCTATAAAAAAGCACGCCCGAAGGCGTGCTGATTATTAAAGGGAATATTCTTAGGCACGTTTACTGTGGGTAAGGTACCCAATCACCGCCGTTCAAACGGATGTAGGGCTTGCCCTGATACTGCATCACGATGGCGTTGTCATTTTCTGAAATGACCGCCGTCTGCGGCAGGTTCTGCGTCAATGCCTGCCAGTCTACGTTCGGTGCGGTAAACGCCTTGCCGTCGACCAGGCGCGAGACCAGATCGGACAGCGCCAGGTAGCTGCTCGGCGTCTTAATCTGCAGCGGGCTACCCTGATGTGGCGCTTTCATGCCCACCAGTTTGATGCCCACCGGGGTATGGGTAATGTTCGGGCTTGGGATATCCCGCAGGCCGGACATCTGCATTTTGTCACCCACCAGGGCTGCGCCGTGCTCCGGCACAATCACCACCATCACCTTGCGCCCGGACTTCTCCAGTTGATCAAGGAAGGTATTCAACTGGTCGAACAGCTTCTGCGCCCGTGGCTGATAGTCCGCACTCTTGTTCGAACCGACGAAACGGTTACCGTCATGCAACGGAATGATGTTGAAGAAGGTGGCGCTGCGGGTATCACCGCCCTTCTGCTGCTGGCTCAACCAGCGGGTGAGCAGTTCCAGATCGTTGTAGATCGGCTCGCCGTCAAACGACGCCAGCTCATTGCCGATACCGGCCTGAGACATCAGTGGTGCCTGCATATCACCCTGTTCGCGCAGCTCTTTCAGGAAGTTGCCGAACACGCCGGAGTGATCCAGCATCAGCTGTTCTTTGAAGCCCAGCTTGGCCAGATTATCAAACAGATAGCACTGCTGGTTCACCGGTTGATACAGGTCGTGGTGCGAGGGTTGGCCGCAGCTGGCACGCAGCAAACGGATGGCCGCCGGGCCGCTGTAGGCGGTCGCCGAGTTGAAGTTGTCGAACATAATGTCCATCTTCGACCACAGCGGGTGGTTTTCCAGTTTCACCGCATCCATGTCAGCCCAGGCCAGCGAACAGATATTGATCACCAGCAGGTCGAACGGTTGAGCATCGGCAGGCAGGCTGGCCGGGAAAGCGGTGGCGCGGGATTTTTCCTTATCGTAGAACTGGTTCAGATAGGCCGTCAGGTTGGCGCTGGTGGGCGGCGCGCTGTCCGCCGGAGCGCTATCACCGCCAACCGCCGGGGCTGTCGTTGCCGGCGTGCTGCTGGTGGAGGCGGTGGTGCTGGCCGGCAGCAGTGACACCGCCGGACCGGCTATATTGACCAGATTCAGCCACACCAGCGCAGCGACGGTGAAGACCGTCACCCGCACCCACTGGGCCAAAAACAGATAGGCAATCAGCATCACAAAGGCGGCGCCGATCATCTGCCAGTTGATAAAGCGGTTGGTCAGCTCCAGCAGATACTGGGCACTGAAGCCGGTCAGTTGCGAACCCTGACTCATAATGCTGTTGATACCGGGCAGCCAGGTGTCGTGATAGAACAGCGCGATACCTATCGGGATCGCCACGTAATGGCGCCAACGGTGCACGCGCAGTGCCGGTATCGGCATCAACAGAAACGCCATGAACACCAGGTTTGGCAGCGCATGGAAGTTCAGGTAACCGAACCACAGCAGGGCAAACTTGGCCAGGAAGTAGTAGTTCCAGCCGCCCAGCCCACGCCAGTAGCGCCACAGGGAGTTGTCGGATTGCGGGGTGTTTGTTGGCTTCATGGCTGCTTCTTACGTTTAATCTGAGATGAAGAACCTTCGCGCACCCATAACCCGACGGATTTTAAATAGCGCGGTGATAACAACAGGTTTTGCCAGTATTGACGCCAGCGTGGGAAACGCCGGTGAAAGGCATAACCCAGTGGAATGAAAATAAGCGCGCACAGGATAATCAACTGCACAATATCGTTAAGATTCAGCATGCTTGCTCTCCTGCGTCGCGGTGGTGAGCGTGAAGGCCACCGGCTGACGGCGCTCCGGCGGGCTGTCGGCCTCGGCGGCGGTCTGGCGTGGCGTCGCCGGGGCGGTTGCTGCCGCCAAGGGAACCGGGGCGTTGTGCGCCAGCCGTTTGATTTCTGAAATAATGTCCACGTCCTGGTGCCACACCACCCGATTACTGAAGGCTTCGTCCACCGGCAGGCGGAAGATAAATTTCAGGGCGGTATCCAGATCGTTAATCCGGCAGGTAGAAAGGAACAGCACCAGCCGGCCTTGCACCACGGTCATCACGTCGCCGAAGCGGCGTAAAAAACACAGGGTCATCGCCTGTTCGGCACGCAGTCCTGGTGCCGGGCGCAGTGCGACCATCACGCCTTTGCCGTCTTCCGGCAGCAGCGTGTTATCCATCAGCGAAATGACCGCCTGGCTGAAATCCTCCGGCCGCATATAGCCCTTCAGTTGCAATGGACGCAGCCCGGCCAGCAGGGTATCGATATCTGCCGGAACGTGGCGTGAGAAGCGTTGCCCCTGGATGCCTTCAAGCATGGTCAGAAAGCGCGACAGCGGTGCCACGTGCGGCACAATCAGGTTGGCGCCGCAGGCCAGCAGCAGGCGTTCGTCGCTGTAACGCAGACTGGCGCTCATCTCGCGCACGACGATTTTCAGTCCGTTACCGCGCTGGCGGCGCAGGCTGTGAATTTGGTGGGCCAGTGCATCGATTTCGTCGCTCTGGTACAGCGCAAAAATCAACGTTGCCGAGAGTGTCAGCATGCCATGCTGCGCCAGCAGCGCGTTGCTTTCCAGCAGCTGCCAGTTGGCCGACAGCGGGGGGGCGCCTTCCAGAATACTCTGCTGGGCCAGATACAGGCCCTCGTCGCTGCGGATAGCGGTCGGGGAGGGTTTGTTGTCATCGTCACCCTGCCAGCCGTGCTCACCGACATACAGCGTCAGCAGTTGGTTGGCGTTGATGCCGTTTTCGGTACTCCACCAGTTGACCAGATACTGGGCGCTGTCCTGCTGCCATTGCAGGCTGGACAGGCCGTTAAGGATCCGGTGTTGGGCGCTGAGCTGCCCCTTGAGTTTGTTGACGCCGCTGCCGTGGCTGAGGATCAGCAGCGTGCAGCCTTGTCGGCGCAACCAGGCACCGGTAGCGCGGGTCCAGTCACGCAGTTCTTCACTGGTGAAGGTTTGCCACAGGCTGGCGTGGGCCAACAGGATTAACAAGCGGTTTTGCGGTTTTAAGGCGCGCATCAGGTCGTCGCTGAAATGCGTCAGTGCAGCTTTTTTTTCCGGTAGCTGATACAGCGGAATTTTTTTCAGGGCAGGGCAGGGGAGGCGAGCTCAGCCAGCAGCCGATCGGGTTTTTCTCCGCTGCAAATCAAAGCGACCTGGCTGGTTGCAGCCTGGGCAGCTAAAGTTTGTTGGCAGAGCAGGTTAGCATCGGTTTGACGGTCGATATTCACCCAATACAGACCCGGAGCCTGCATGACAGACAGTTCTTCCCAAATCTGCCGAATACCTAATGAGAAAGATTGCGCCATAGGTTATGTTTCTACTTTCGTTGAAAGTGTCGTCGCGGCCAACTGAGTCTTGCTATTCAGTCATACTATCATTGGGATCAATAATAACAAATCTTACATTCTGTGTAATAATATCTCTTAGGAATCATCTTATTGGCCATGTCTTTTTATTACGTTGCTATAGTTAATTAACATTAGCCTATTTTTAAAGGCGGCAGAATGAATAATCAATTAACGCGCTTTCATGCAGTTGTACCGCCAGAAACACAGGATGATCTACTGGCCCTCAGCCATGCCTTTTCTTTACCAAAATTAAGTTATATCGATATTTCGCGTCAGGAGCGTTTAACGCAGATGATGACGCGCTGGCCGCTGCTGGCCGAACTGGTGCAGACCACGGGGAGTCGCTAATTTATGCCGGTGATTGCGCTGCAGGGTTTGCGAGGCGGAATGGGCGCGACGTCGGTCACTGCGGCGCTGGCGTGGGCATTACAGCAGTTGGGCGAGTCGGTGCTGGCGATAGATTTCGCGCCGGATAACTTACTGCGCCTGCATTTTAATACGCCGTTTGAGCTGGCGCGCGGCTGGGCCCGGGCAGAGCAGGACGGCGGCGATTGGCGGCAGGGCGCGATGCGCTACTGCGAAAACCTCGACTTTCTGCCTTTTGGCCGACTTACTGCGCCGGAACGGTTAAATTTACAACAGCATTGTCAGCAACATCCCGCCCGCTGGCAGGATAATCTGGTGCAGTTAAGCGCCAGTACCCAGTACAACTGGATCCTGCTGGATCTGCCTGCGGATGACGAGGTGCTGGCCCAACAGGCGCTGCCGCTGGCGGATTGTGTGTTTATGCTGATCGCGCCGGATGCCAATTGCCAGGTGCGGCTGCATCAACAGGCGTTACCGGACGACTGCCGTTTCCTGATTAACCACTACTTCGCCGCCAGCCAACTCCAGCAGGATTTGCATCAGCTGTGGTTGCAAACGCTGGGCGGGTTATTGCCGGTGGTTATACACCGCGATGAGGCGATGGCCGAAGCATTGGCAGTGAAGCAACCCCTGGGCGAGTACCGACCGGAAAGCCTGGCGGCGGATGAAGTGCTGACGCTGGCCAACTGGTGTTTGATCAATCTGAAGGATACGGCACCATGAGCCGGGTGATGAGCCTGCTGCTGGTACCACCGGTCCAACAGGCGGTGCAGACGCGTTATCGCGCCTACCGTCGCCATGGCTCATCGGCATTTACCGCCTTTTTCACCACGCTGCTGGTGGCGTTGGGCTGGATTTTCCTGCGCTTTGAATCTCCGGGTTGGCAACGGCTGCGAGCCGGTCGCGCCTATTGGTTCCCGCATCTGTCGTTTAGTCGCCCACGCCCGGCGGATGTGCTGCGCTATCTGGTGCAGGGGGTGTGGCTGTTGGTGTTCCGTACCGACCGCGAACCTCTGGGCCGCAATTATTTCGCCGGCTGGCAGCGCCTGCAATTGCGCTATGCCAACTGGCTGAAAACGGTGCCGCAGCGGCTGGAAAGCGCCGGGCTGGAGCAGCGTTCGGTGGCGCGACTGAGCCGGATGAACCGGCGGCTGCGTCGCGTGCTGTTTATTATTGTCGGTGTTCTGGCGGCGATCCTGGCGATCCTGTGTATTTCGCAGCCGTTCGACCTGTCGGCGCAGTTTGTGTTTGTGCTGTTGCTGTGGGGCATCGCGATGGTGGTGCGTCGGGTGCCGGGCCGTCTGCCGGCGCTGATGTTGATTGTGCTGTCGCTGACCGTCTCCTGCCGCTATTTGTGGTGGCGTTATACCGCCACGCTGAACTGGGACGACCCGCTCAGCCTGACCTGCGGCCTGCTGCTGCTGGTGGCGGAAACCTATGCCTGGGTGGTGCTGGTACTGGGCTATTTCCAGACCGTCTGGCCGCTTAACCGTCAACCGGTACCGATGCCCGCCGACAGCGCGACCTGGCCGACCATTGATCTGCTGGTGCCCACCTACAACGAAGACCTCGGGGTGGTGAAACCCACCATCTACGCCGCGTTGGGTATCGACTGGCCGAAAGAGAAGGTGACCATTTACATCCTCGACGACGGCAACCGACCGGAATTCAAGGCTTTCGCCGAAGAGGTGGGGGTGAAATATATCGCCAGGCCCACCCATGAGCACGCCAAGGCCGGTAACATCAATAACGCGTTGAAACAGGCGACCGGCGAGTTTGTGGCGATTTTCGACTGCGACCACGTGCCGACGCGTTCCTTCCTGCAACTGACCATGGGCTGGTTCTTTAAAGACAAAAAGCTGGCGATGCTGCAGACCCCGCATCACTTCTTCTCGCCGGATCCGTTTGAACGCAACCTCGGGCGTTTTCGTCAGACACCGAACGAAGGCACGCTGTTCTATGGGTTGGTGCAGGACGGCAATGACATGTGGGATGCGACCTTCTTCTGCGGCTCCTGCGCCATTCTGCGCCGCAGCGCGCTGGATGAAATTGGCGGTATTGCGGTGGAAACCGTCACCGAAGATGCCCATACCTCACTGCGTTTACACCGTCGCGGCCACACCTCGGCCTATATTCGTATCCCACAGGCCGCGGGGCTGGCGACCGAAAGCCTGTCGGCGCACATTGGCCAGCGTATTCGCTGGGCTCGCGGCATGGTGCAGATCTTCCGGCTGGATAACCCGCTGTTTGGCAAGGGGTTGAAGCTGGCGCAGCGGTTGTGTTACGCCAACGCCATGCTGCACTTCCTGTCCGGTATTCCGCGGCTGATCTTCCTCACCGCGCCATTGGCCTTCCTGCTGCTGCACGCCTATATCATCTTTGCTCCGGCGCTGGCGATCGCGCTGTATGTGCTGCCGCATATGATCCACGCCAGCCTGACCAACTCACGCATCCAGGGTAAATACCGCCACTCTTTCTGGAGCGAGATCTACGAGACGGTGCTGGCCTGGTACATCGCCCGGCCGACCACGGTGGCGCTGTTCAATCCGCACAAAGGCAAATTCAACGTGACCGCCAAAGGCGGGCTGGTGGAGGAGGAGCATGTCGACTGGGTGATTACCCGGCCCTATATGTTCCTGGTGATCTTGAATCTGGCCGGGTTGGTCTTCGGCGTCTGGCGGCTGGGCTACGGCCCGGCGGATGAAGTCATGACGGTCGTCATCAGCCTGGTATGGGTGTTGTACAACATGACCATCCTCGGTGGCGCAGTGGCGGTGGCGGTAGAGGCCAAGCAGGTTCGCCAGGCGCACCGGGTGGAGATTGCCATGCCGGCGGCGATCGCTCGCGCCGACGGGCATCTGTTCCCCTGCACGTTGCGTGATTATTCCGACGGTGGGGTGGGGATTGAGATGCGCGTAGCGGATGCGCTGAAAGACGGTGACAAGGTGTCGCTGTTGCTCAAGCGCGGTCAGCAGGAATACAGCTTCCCGTGTGTGGTGACGCGTGCCTTCGGCAGCAAGGTGGGGATCCGCATGGTCGGCCTCAGCACCCGTGAACATATTGATTTTATTCAGTGCACCTTTGCCCGCGCCGATACCTGGGCGTTGTGGCAGGACGGGTTCCCTGAAGATAAACCGATCGAAAGCCTGCGTGACGTTCTGGCACTGGGCTTCCGGGGTTATATACGTATGGCGGATTACGCACCGCCGATGGTGCGCCGCCTGCTGGTCGGAACCACGACGCTGATTGGGTGGGTAGTGTCATTTATCCCGCACGGCGTCGGCAGGGCTCCGGCCTTCAGCCAAAAAGAGACAGTGGTATAGGCAAACCGCCCGCTTACTCGCCTGGCCCCCAGGCTCTAACATTGATGATGATACGATGACGAGAAAAATAACCTGGTTTACCGCCCTGGCCTTAGGCATCAGCACCCTGTCTCAGGCTGAAACAGCCACCGCGCCGACCGTTGCCGCACAACCGCCGGTGACGGTGCCTGCCGATGGGCCGGTCACCACGCCGATGGGATCGGTCGCACCGCAGGATCCCAATGCCCCGGTGCGTGACGTGCAATTGCCGTTTGCCAAGATTGCGCCGCCGCCGGGGACTTTCACCCTGCGCGGTACCCGGCCGGATGGTCAGGTCGAGTTTGGCGTGCGCAGCGATGAAGTGGTGTCGCAGGCGATGCTCGATCTTGAGTTCACTCCGTCACCCTCTTTGATCCCGGTGGAATCACAGGTCAAGGTGTACCTCAATGACGAACTGATGGGCGTGACTGCCCTGGCCAAAGAGCAGCTCGGCAAGCCCAATCGCCTCCAGATGGCGATCGATCCCCGCTATATCACCGATTTTAACCGTGTGCGGCTGGTATTCGTCGGTCATTACCAGAACATTTGTGAAAACCCGGCCAGTACCACGCTGTGGCTTGAAGTCAGTAAATCCAGCTCGTTGAATTTGCGCTACCAAACCTTGCCGGTGAAGAACGAACTGTCGCATTTCCCGGAGCCGTTCTTCGACAGCCGAGACAACCGACCACTGACCTTGCCGATGGTGTTTGCCGGCCAGCCGGATATCACCCAGCAGCGTGCCGCAGGTATTCTGGCCTCGTGGTTCGGCAGCAAAGCCCAGTGGCGTGGCCAGTCGTTCCCGGCGTTGTATAACCAGTTGCCGGAACAGCATGCCATCGTCTTCGCCACCAATAAGCAGCGCCCGGACTTCCTGCGGGATTACCCGCCGGTCAATGGCCCGACGGTGGAGATGATCAGCCATCCGGATAACCCGTACATCAAACTGCTGTTGGTACAGGGCCGCGATGACAACGATTTGATCACCGCAGTGAAAGGCATTGCGCAGGGCAACATCCTGTTCCGCGGTCAGAACGTCACGGTCGACAAAGTGGAACAACTGGCACCGCGCCAGCCCTACGACGCGCCTAACTGGGTGCGAACCGACCGGCCGATGACCTTTGCCGAGCTGCAACAATACGCTGAACAACTGCAGACCAGCGGCATCGAGCCCGGCCCGATCTCGCTGACCATGAACCTGCCGCCGGACCTGTTCCTGATCCGCAGTACCGGCATTGATATGCATCTGAAATACCGCTACACCGCGCCGCGTATTCAGGACGGTTCACGCCTGAGCGTCAGCCTGAACAACCAGTTTGTGCAGGCCTATTCGCTGGTGCCGGAGCATGAGCAGGGCACTCAACTGTTGCGTTTGCCGCTGACTCAGGGGCTGATCGACTCGGACAAGAGCGTCAATATTCCGGCGCTGCGGTTGGGGGCGACCAATCAGCTGCGTTTCGACTTTGACTACACCACGCTGCTGGCCAGCGGTGCCGAAGGGCGCTGTGAAACCTACTCCTTTACTGCCAACCATGCGGTGATCGACGGTGCATCGACCATTGATTTCTCTGGTTACCGCCACTTTATGGCGATGCCGGATCTGCGTGCCTTCGCCAACGCCGGTTTCCCTTTCAGCCGCCTGGCCGATTTGTCGCAGACCCTGGTGCTGGTGAACAAACAGCCACAGCCACCGCAGGTCAGCGCATTGCTGAACGCGATGGGCATTATCGGTGCCCAGACCGGTTACCCGGCGCTGGCGGTGACGGTGAGTGATGACTGGTCACAGGCCAAGGAACGCGACGCCGATATTCTGATGATCGGCACTATCCCGCCAGAGCTGCGGGACGACAAAAAAATCAACCTGCTGGTGGACGCGACCCAAAGCTGGGTGAAACAGCCGACACGTCAGCTGTCGCTGCCGACCATGGACGTGCTGGCGGAAGACACCAGGGCGGACAGCAAAACCACCATCAGCTCAGAAGGTGCGATGTCGGCGATAGTCGGTGTGCAGTCACCGTTTAACAGCCAACGCAGCATTGTGGCGCTACTGGCCGACAGCCCGCGCGGCTACGATCTGCTGAACAACGCGCTGCTGGACAGTGGCAAGCGTGCGGCAGTGTTTGGTTCGGTGGCGGTGATCCGGGAATCAGGGGTGAACAGCCTGCGAGTGGGCGACGTTTATTATGTCGGTCACCTGCCGTGGTGGGAACGCATCTGGCACGCACTGTCGACCCATCCGGTATTGCTGGCGGTGATCGCGGTAGCGGTGGTGGTGATCCTGGCACTGATGCTGTGGCGTGGTCTGAAGGCCTTCAGTCGTCGTCGTTTGTCACCTGAAGATCGGGACTGATTGCCATGCCTGCGACGCTGAAAGGTCTGACATTTGGCATGCTGCTGCTGTGCGCTTTCAGCGCGGCGGCGGCCTGCGAGTGGCCGGCCTGGCAACAGTACAAACAGTTTTATATCAGCGAACAGGGACGGGTGATCGACCCGAGCAGCCCGAACCGTATCACCACCTCGGAAGGCCAGAGTTACGGCCTGTTCTTTGCGCTGGTGGCGAACGATCGACCGGCGTTCGACCACCTGCTGGAGTGGACGGAAAACAATTTGGCGGCGGGCGATCTCAGCGCCCATTTACCCGCCTGGTTGTGGGGTGAAGACGATAAAAAACAGTGGACGGTGCTGGACAGCAATTCGGCCTCCGATGCCGATCTGTGGATTGCCTATAACCTGCTGGAGGCCGGCCGCCTGTGGAAAAGCCGTCGCTATCAAACCCTCGGCACCCTGCTGTTGCAGCGTATTGCCCGTGAAGAAGTGGCGGATATCCCCGGTCTGGGGCTGATGCTGTTGCCGGGCAAGGTGGGGTTCGTGGCGGAAGATCGCTGGCGGCTCAACCCGAGCTACCTGCCGCCGCAACTGCTGGCGCGTTTTGCCGCGTTGAACGGCCCGTGGCGTGCGATGCAGCAGACCAATCAGCGGTTGTGGCTGGAAACGGCCCCTCACGGCTTCTCGCCGGACTGGGTGGTGTGGCAGGTTGGCAAAGGCTGGCAGCCGGACACCGTCAAACCGAATATTGGCAGTTATGATGCTATCCGGGTTTATTTGTGGGCCGGCATGCTGGCGGAGGACGATCAACACAAGGCGGCGCTGCTCAAGCAGTTGCAGCCGATGGCGCAGCTCACCGTTCAACAAGGTGTACCGCCGGAGAAAACCGATACTGCCAAAGGTAAAACCACGGGTGACGGCCCGGTGGGCTTCTCCGCCGCGATGCTGCCGATGCTGGCGAATCAACCCGAGGCGTTGCAGGTGCAGCGCCAACGCATTAAGCAAAACCCGCCGGGCGACGATGCCTATTTCAGTGCCTCGCTGGCGCTGTTCGGCCAGGGGTGGGATCAACAACGTTATCGTTTTAATCGGCAGGGTGAACTTCAACCCGCCTGGGGCGGCCAATGCGTAACTTCCGAATAAACTGGCTGGGCCTGGTGCCTTTAAGTCTGGCAATGTTGCCGCAGGCGCAGGGGGCAGAAACCGTCGCGCCGGAGCAATGGCTGTTGGAGCAGGTGCGCGTCGGTGAAGCCAGTAATAAGGATGAACTGGTTCGCCAGTCGCTCTACCGGCTTGAACTGATGGATCCGAACAACCCGGATGTGATTTCGGCGCGCATGCGGCTGGCCTTGCGGCAGGGGAATCAGGCGTTGGCACAGCAGCAGTTGGATAAGCTGAAAAAGATTGCGCCGCAGTCCAGCGCCTATCGCCAGGCGGAAATGAACATGTTGCTGACCCAGCCGGAAACCCGGCAAAAGCTGCAGCAGGCGCGGCTGATGGCGACCGCCGGTCGTTTGCCGGAGGCGAAGGCGCAGTATGACTCCCTGTTCCATGGGGATCCGCCGACGCTTGAACTGGCGGTGGAATACTGGCGACTGGTGGCACGGCTGCCGGGGCAGGAAGCGGCGGCGCTAAAGCAGCTACAGACGCTGGATCAACAATATTCCGGCAACGTACCGCTGCGTATGTCGCTGGCGCGGATGCTGTTTAGTCAGGATCGTGACGCTCAGGCCTATGATTTGCTGCAGAAAGTGGCGACCGATCCAGCCGGGCGCGGAGATGCGGCCGATCTGTGGCTGGAGAAAGTGAAAGCCATGCCGGTCAGCCCGCAAAGCGTGGCGGCCCTGAACCGTTTCCTCGGGGTATTTGATACCGGCGATCAGGCGGTCAGTGCCCGGCAAGAACTGGCCCGGCAGCAGGCGCTGTTGTCGGACCCGGTCTATCTGGCGCGGGTGCGAGGGTTGGCTCAGGTCGACAAGGGCGGCAGCCGTGCTGCGATCCCTGAACTGAAGAAAGCGCTGGCGGCGTCCCCCAATGATGCCGAAGTGCTGGGCGCGCTCGGGCAGGCCTATTCCCGCGCAGGTAATCGCCCGCAGGCGCTGAGCCTGTTCCGCCAGGCATTGCAGGCCGATAAAAGCGGCTACGGCAGCAGTAAGTGGCAGAGCCTGATCAAGAGCAACAGTTACTGGCTGGCGGTCGACGAAGGTGACAAGGCGTTGAAAGCCGGCAATCTGCCGTTGGCGCAGCAAAAATACCAACAGGCGCGGCAGTTCGACAGCACGGACAGCAGTGCCGTGATCGGCCTGGGTGACGTTGCGGTGGCGCATAAAGATGACGCCGCCGCCGAGCGTTTTTATCAGCAGGCGTTACGGCTGGATCCGGGCAGCGGCAGTGCGGTGCGTGGCCTGGTGAATATCTATCAGCGTCAGTCGCCGGAGAAGGCGCTGGCCTATCTCAACAGCCTGCCGCGCAGCCAGCAAAATAAACTGCGCAACACGCTCGAAGGCTTGCAACTCGATATGCTGAAACAGCAGGCCGACCAGCTGGTTCAGCAGCAACAGTGGCACCAGGCGGCGGAGAAATACCGCCGTGCCCAGCAGATGGACCCCGATGACGTCTGGCTGACTTACCATTATGCGCAAACGCTGCGTCAGGCCGGGCAGCCACAACAGGCGGATGCCCTGTTCAAGCGATTGGCGCAAAAACAGCGCGGCAACCCGCAACTGAGCTATGCCTATGCGCTGTACCTCTCCGGCAGCGATCGCGACCGGCAGGCACTGGCGGAGTTGAATTCTTTGCCCGCCGCGCAGTGGAACGACAATATGCGCGAACTGGCACAGCGACTGAAAATGCAGGCGACGCTGGAGCATGCCGAGCAGCTACGTGCCGCAGGTGACGAGCCGGGCGCGGTGGCTTATCTGCGCCGACAGCCGGCGGATACCCGCATCGATCTTCAGTTGGCCGACTGGGCGCTGGCGCGGGGTGACTATGACGCCGCACTGGCGGACTATCAGCGGGTACGGACGCGTGAGCCGAATAACCCGGATGCGCGGCTGGGGGAAATTGAGGCCTATGTGGCTCAGGGCAGGCTGAGCGAGGCTCGCCAGGGTTTGCAAACCAAAGCGTCGGAACCGACGCCTTCAGGCAACAGTGAGCGGCGGGAAGCAAACGCCTGGTATGCCGTCGGCGAACCGCAGAAAGCCACCGATATCTTTACCCGGCTGAAAACGGCGGCCCAGCCTGAGCCGGCAAGCCAGTCGAAGGCGCTGATTTACCGCGATGCGGCAAGGCTGGAACGTGACCAATTACAACCGGCGCTGGCGCAACAGGATTATAAACAGGCGATGGTGGCCAGCGGGATTGCGCCGAGCGTGCCGCAGGATAACGACAGCTACACCTATTTGACGCGCAATAACCCAGGCGACGACTGGCTCAAGCGCGGTATCCGCTCGGACGCGGCGGATTTGTACCGTCAGCAGGACGTTAACGTCACGCTCGATCACGATTACTGGGGCTCGAGCGGCACCGGCGGCATCTCCGATTACAAAGCGCATGACACCATGCTGCAGGTGGATATGCCGTTGTACGACGGGCGGGCGTTTTTCCGTTCCGATACCGTGCAGTTGGATGCCGGCAGTTTCTCCACCGACAGCAGCGGCAAATATTACGAGACCTTCGGCACCTGTAATACTCAGGGCTGTAGTGGCGACGAGCATCAGAAAACCACCGGTACCAGCGTGGCGGTGGGTTGGCAGAACGATCGCTGGTCGGGGGATATCGGTACTACCCCGATGGGCTTCGAAGTGGTCGACTGGGTCGGCGGGCTGGCCTACAGCAATGACTGGAACCACATTGGCTGGACGCTGGCGGCTTCGCGCCGACCGGTTTCCAGCTCATTACTGGCATTTGGCGGTACCAGAGACCCGAACACCGGCACCACCTGGGGCGGCGTTCGCGCCACCGGGGTTAGTCTGAGCGGCAGTTACGATCGCGGCGAGGCGCACGGCGTCTGGGCCGATCTCAGTGCGCATCAGTTGACCGGTAAGAACGTTGAGGATAACCAGCGTGAGCGTTTCATGGCCGGTTATTACTACAAGCTGATCAATGAAGATAACCGCCGCGTCACCGTCGGGCTGAACACCATGCTGTGGCATTATCAGAAGGATTTGAGCGGTTACTCTCTCGGCCAGGGGGGCTACTACAGTCCACAGCAATATATGTCGCTGGCGGTGCCGGTCAATTATCGCCAGCGTACCGAAAATTGGTCATGGGAGTTGGGTGGATCGGTGTCGTTGTCCCATTCGAAAACCAACAGTCAGCAACGCTATCCACTGCAGGGGTTGATCCCGGACTCGCTGCCGGACAAGTTTGCGGTAGAGGACGGCAGCTCTTCTTCTGGCGTGGGTTATACCCTGCGGGCCATTGTTGAGCGCCGTCTCAGCTCGCACTGGACCCTCGGTGCCGGTCTCGATATTCAGCAGGCGAAAGACTATACGCCAAGCCACGCATTGATTTATCTGCGCTATTCGATGGCCGGCTGGCAAGGCGATTTGGATTTACCGCCGCAGCCGCTGACGCCGTACGCCGATTTCAAGTAACCCAACTCAGGTAGATTCAGAGTGTCGGACACAGGGTAGTTTTGCTACCCTGTGTGAGTTTGGTGTGCATCCTGAGATACCCGGGCCTAGCGCACCGAGGGGCGCTCCGGCAACTAAAGTTGCTACGACCCCTTCGGCACGCTCTCCCTAATAATCGGCTTTGCAGGCCGTTAGACACCCGGTAGTTTTGCTACCCTGTGTTTATTCCCATTAGGAAAAGACTGAAACCCGCGGTTTTCTTGGTTTTGTCCTGGGTATGGCCAGATAAAAACAGTCAACGATCGAGTATACTCAGACCGGTCCGAGGGATGGGTATTATTCATCCCTTTTTTATTTCAGCCCGAAGTAGCGGAGAGCAGGTTTGCGGGTCAGGCGTTCATTAACGATTAAACAGATGGCAACGGTATCCGGCGTAGCGCTGGTGACAATCTGTATCTTTATCGTGATCCAGTTATTCCATTTTGTGCAGCAGCGCAGGGATGACTATGCCCAGCAACTGGAAAATATTGCTCATTCCGTCCGTCAGCCGCTGGCGGAGGCCGTGTTGCGCATGGACGTGCCGGAAACCAAACGGGTGCTGAATACCCTGTTGCCGGTGGGTATCCTGAGCCGGGCGGATATCGTGTTGCCGAACGAATTCCAGGCGTTACACGCTAATTTCCCGCCGGAACGTCCGGTACCAACGCTGATCGCTCGCCTGTTCGAACTGCCGATCCAGATTTCCGTTCCGCTCTATTCGCTGGAGCGCGTGCCGGCCAACCCGCAGCCACTGGCTTATCTGGTGCTGCAGGCCGATTCGTTCCGCATGTACCAATTCATTCTCAGCATGCTGTCGACCATGTTATCGACCTATTTGCTGTTGGCGCTGATCCTGTCGGTTTCCATAAGCTGGTGTATGAATCGGTTGATGGTGCACCCGCTGCGCGCGATGGCTAAAGAGCTGGATAATATTTCGCAGGAAGAAGCGCCTTATCATCAACTGATGCTGCCGGTGTTACACCAGGACGATGAGCTCGGGCTGCTGGTGCGCAACTACAACCGCAATCAACAGCGGCTGGCCAAAGCCTATGCCGAGATGAGCCGCATGAGCACCCATCATCCGGTCACCGAGCTGCCCAATCAGGCGTTGTTTACTGCCCTGCTGGAGCAGCATATCGCTTCCAGCCTGCGGCCCGAGCGTTTTAATTTGCTGGTTATTGGCATTGAAACCTTGCACGAGGCCTCCGGCGTACTCAATCCGGCAATGCGTGAAGCGCTGTTGTTGACGCTGGCGAAGAAGCTGCGTGAGTGCATCGATGAAAACGGCGTGCTGGCGCAGCTGAGCAAAACCGAGTTTGCCATTCTGGCCAAAGGCGTAGAGCGTCCGTTCCATGCCATGCAACTGGCGCGTCGCATCATGGCGCAGATTAATGCGCCGTTGAGCCTGCAGGAAATGCCGTTGCGGCCAAGCGCCAGCATCGGTATCGCCCATTATCTTAATTCGGGGGAGAGCGCGGAACAGCTGTTGCGCAGTGCTACCTCGGCGATGATGACGGCGCACCGCGAAGGCAAAAATCAGGTGTTGTTCTTCGAACCAAGCCTGACGGAACGCACTCAGAAGCGACTGACGCAGGAAAGTGAAATCCTGCATGCCATCGAGCAGCGCCGCTTTACCCTGTTTTTACAGCCGCAGGTCGATATGCAGTCCAACGCGGTGATCGGCGCCGAGGCGTTGCTGCGCTGGCAGCAGTATGACGGCAGCTTTATCCTGCCGGCAGACGTTATTCCGTTAGCCGAGGAACTCGGCGTGATCGTGCCGCTCGGCAACTGGGTCCTGGAAGAGGCCTGCCTGATCCTGGCGGATTGGCAGACCCGGGGTATTACGCTGCCGCTGGCAGTCAACGTGTCCCCGATCCAGATGAAGCACGAGGATTTTGTCCCGCACCTGAAGAGCCTGTTGGCGCAGCATCAGATTGACCCGCGCAAGCTGCTGTTGGAAATTACCGAAACGGTGCGTATTGACGATCTCGATCGTGCGCTGGCGCTGTTGCGGGAGTTGCACGATTTGGGGCTTTCCATCGCACTGGATGACTTTGGCATGGGATATTCCAGCCTTAATTACCTTAACCGATTGAAATGTTTGCCAATCGACTTGATTAAAATCGACAAGAGCTTTATTCAGGGCCTGCCGACGGACGACGCCATGGTGCGCATCGTCAGTTCGATTTCCGAGGTATTGGCGTTGCCGGTGATGGCCGAAGGCGTCGAAAATGCCGAGCAGCGTGACTGGCTGCTGCAGCACGGTATTCATAGCGGCCAGGGGTTCCTGTTTGCTCGTCCTTTACCGCGCAGTGAGTTTGAAGCCGAGTTTTGCCAGCCTCCAGCCTGAGGCCCTTCCTTGCCTTTTGCCATGGGCGACATCCGCGTCGCCCGTTAATCCCGTCCGAAAACCTTCACTGGGCATCTACCTCTTTTGCATTAGTGCAAACAAAGGCTTACGTAATTTACAGCCTTACATTCGGGCTGGCGCGTTTCAGCTCTTAAATTCGTATCAACATGTATCTAGTGGTGCAACAAATTATTTCCATGTTGTTAGGTGGGTGTTATTTTCCGCGCAAGCGATGAACAGGCGAGATAACTAGACTACCGCCTGGTGCGTGTCTTCCCCCCAAAGGATGTTCATATGAAACTCACTATCTTTAAGAGCCTCTATTTTCAGGTGCTGACAGCGATAACGCTGGGCGTCCTGCTTGGCCATTTCTACCCTGACATTGGCGCGCAGATGAAACCTCTGGGCGATGGATTCGTTAAGCTGATTAAAATGATCATCGCTCCGGTGATCTTCTGTACCGTGGTGACGGGCATCGCGGGTATGGAGAGCATGAAGGCCGTAGGCCGCACCGGTGCGATTGCACTGCTCTATTTTGAAATTGTCAGCACCATTGCGCTGCTGATTGGGTTGCTGATCGTCAACGTGGTACAACCGGGGGCCGGGATGAACATCGACCCTGGCACGCTGGATGCCAAAGCGGTCGCGGTCTACGCCGAGCAGGCCCAGCAGCAAGGTATCATTCCGTTCTTGCTGGACATCATCCCTGGTAGCGTCATCGGCGCCTTCGCCAGCGGTAATATTCTGCAGGTGCTGCTGTTTGCCGTGCTGTTCGGTTTTGCCCTGCATCGTCTGGGTGACAAGGGCCAACTGATCTTCAATGTGATCGAAAGCTTCTCCCGCGTGATCTTCGGCATCATCAATATGATTATGCGCCTGGCACCGTTGGGGGCATTCGGGGCGATGGCGTTTACCATAGGTAAGTACGGTGTGGGCTCGTTGCTGCAACTCGGCCAACTGATTGCCTGCTTCTATCTCACCTGTGTGTTGTTTGTGGTGGTGGTGCTGGGCTCGATTGCCCGTGCCAACGGCTTCAGCATTTTCAAGTTTGTCCGCTATATAAAGGAAGAGCTGTTGATCGTACTCGGGACGTCTTCTTCCGAGTCGGTACTGCCACGCATGCTCGACAAGATGGAAAAACTGGGCTGCAAAAAATCGGTGGTGGGATTGGTTATTCCGACCGGCTATTCCTTTAACCTCGATGGCACCTCGATCTACCTGACCATGGCGGCGGTATTTATCGCGCAGGCGACCAACACCCATATGGATGTTATCCATCAGGTGACTCTGCTGGTGGTGCTGTTGCTGTCCTCTAAAGGGGCGGCAGGGGTGACCGGCAGTGGCTTTATCGTGCTGGCGGCGACCATTTCCGCCGTGGGCCATCTGCCGCTGGCCGGTCTGGCGCTGATCCTGGGTATTGACCGCTTTATGTCTGAAGCCCGCGCCCTGACCAATCTGGTCGGTAACGGTGTGGCCACGGTGGTGGTGGCAAAATGGTGTAAACAGTTGGATGAAAAACAACTGCATGACACCCTGTCCAACAAGCACGGCTCAGGAGCTGATAAAACACTGCCTTCAGCCTGATTTTATCGTCAAATCACCGGTTGCAGCCGCAACCGGTGATGTTTTATCCCCCCGCGTAATGATTTCTTGCATTAAAAACTCGGTTATCCATTATTTTTCACACTAATGAGTGACATCCGCAAAGGCGCGCGGTCTAACTCGATGGTACACTTTCTGCTTTCCGCCCCACTGTGAAACTCAGGGCGTTTTGTAGGCTGTTGGTCGCAGCCTAATATTCCGGTAACTGGAATATCCGCATTTGCATAAAGAAATTGGATAGTCATTAAGTAGGGGTTCACATGCAGGGCACCAGAATTCATCTCATAGCAGGTGGGCTGCTGTTGGCTGCAGCCAACAGCAGCGTGCAGGCTGAAACACTACAACCCGATCCTGCCTGGCAGCAGGGGGCGTTGGCCAACGGGTTTTCATGGCAGATATTAGACACGCCGCAACGACCGAGCGATCGCGTCGAACTGCGGTTGATGGTCAACACCGGCTCGTTAGTGGAGTCTTCGCAACAGATTGGCTTTGCCCATCTGTTGCCGCGCCTGTCTTTGGCGCGTAGCGAAAGCTTTACGCCACCGCAGCTGCGTTCACTGTGGCAACAGAGCGTGGACAGCGAGCGGCCTTTACCGCCGGCCATCAGCTCTTATGACTTCACCATTTATAATCTCAGCCTGCCGAATAACCGCCCAGATGTGCTGAAAGAAGCGCTGGCGTGGCTTTCCGACACTACCGGCAAGCTGGCGATCGACGAACATACGGTGCATGCGGTGGTTAATTCCAGCGTTGATCCGGTCGGGACCTTCCCGCCGAACCCGAAAGATGCCTGGTGGCGTTATCGCCTGAAAGGCTCGACGCTGTTGGCGCACGATCCAGCCCAGCCGCCGAAGCGTCCGGTGAATATCGATCAACTGAAAAAATTCTACCAACAATGGTACACCCCGGATGCGATGACATTGTACGTGGTGGGTAAGGTAGACAGCCGCAGCCTGAGCGAGCAAATCAACAAAGCCTTTTCGCCGCTGCAAGGCAAGCGTGAAACGCCGGCCCTGATGCCAACGCTGACGCCACTGCCACCACAGCCGGTCAGCCTGATCAGCGAACAGGTGAAGCAGGATACGCTGTCGATCATGTGGGATGCCCCATGGCACCCGATCCGGGATTCACAGAATCTGAGCCGCTACTGGCGTGGCGATATGGCCCGCGAGGCTTTATTCTGGCATCTCCAGCAGGTGCTGGAAAAGAGTGACCAGAAGAATCTGCATCTGGGCTCCGATTGCCGCGTGCAATATCAACGGGCTCAATGTGCCATCCATCTCGACACGCCTAATAACAACCTGAACAACAGCCTGGGCTTTATCGCTCGCGAGTTGGCTAATGTACGTAACAATGGGTTGTCGCAGGACGAGTTTAATGCCCTGCTGGCGCAGAAAAACGATCAACTCAGCAAGCTGTTCGCCACCTATGCCCGTACCGATACGGATGTGTTGATGAGTCAGCGCTTGCGCTCGCAACAAAGCGGCGTAGTGGATATCGCGCCGGAGCAGTATCAAAAACTGCGTCAGGAGTTCCTGAGCGGATTGACGCTGGAGGTGCTGAATCAGGAGCTGAAGCTTCAGCTATCCCAGGATGCGACGTTGGTGTTGATGCAGCCGAAAGGGGAGCCGGAGATGAGCATGAAGCAGTTACAGGAAACCTATAACGGCATTATGTCCCCAGCCCCGGCGGTGGTATCGGAAGAAGTCAAACCCACCGATACCGCACCCGCGCCAGAGACCAGCGCACAGTAACGAGAAAGGGGGCGCTCGCCCCCTCAGCTACGGTACAGTACTTTGATGATGTGGTAGCCGAACTGGGTCTTCACCGGGCCGTAGGGCTTCAGCAGCGGAATGCTGAACACCGCTTTATCAAAGGCTGCCACCATGGTGCCCTTGTTGAACTCGCCCAGAGAGCCGCCGTTGCGTTTTGATGGGCAAGTTGAGTATTTGCGCGCCAGGGTGTCAAAGCTGACACCGCGTTTAAGCTTGGCCAGCAGTTCGTCGGCCAGTTTTTCGTTATCTACCAGAATGTGCAGGGCGCACGCCGTCTTTGCCATGGTATTGCCTTTATCGATACAGAAATTGCGCTGATTATACCCGTTAAATCTCATCGGCGCTTTCTGCTACAATCCTCTTCCACGTTATAAATTCGAGCAATAAAGCGCCATGCGATTAAACCCCAGCCAACAACAAGCCGTCGAATTCGTTACCGGGCCCTGCCTGGTGCTGGCCGGTGCCGGTTCCGGCAAGACGCGCGTCATCACCAACAAAATCGCTCACCTGATCCACAACTGTGGTTATCAGGCGCGACACATCGCCGCCGTGACCTTTACCAATAAGGCTGCGCGTGAGATGAAGGAGCGTGTGGCGCAAACCATGGGGCGCAAAGAGGCGCGCGGGCTGTTGATTTCCACTTTCCACACGCTGGGGCTGGAGATCATCAAACGTGAATATGTTGCGCTGGGGATGAAGTCCAATTTCTCACTGTTCGACGACCAGGATCAGTTGGCACTGTTGAAAGAGCTGACCGAAAAATGGCTGGAGAATGATAAAACGCTGGTGGCGCAGCTGATTTCCACCATCTCCAACTGGAAGAATGACCTGGTCGATCCCCAGAAGGCGATGGAGCTGGCGCGTTCCGAACGCGACAAGTTGTTTGCCCATTGCTACGGTCTGTATCACGCGCATATGCGTGCCTGTAACGTGTTGGATTTCGACGATCTAATCCTGTTGCCGACTTTACTGCTGCAGCGCAATGAAGAAGTGCGTGAGCGCTGGCAAAACCGCATCCGCTACCTGTTGGTGGATGAATATCAGGATACCAACACCAGTCAGTACGAACTGGTGAAACTGTTGGTGGGCAACCGTGCGCGCTTTACCGTGGTCGGGGACGATGATCAGTCGATTTACTCCTGGCGTGGGGCGCGCCCACAGAACCTGGTGCTGTTGAAGGAAGACTTTCCGGCACTGCAGGTGATTAAGCTGGAGCAGAACTACCGTTCCAGCGAGCGTATCCTGAAGGCGGCGAATATCTTGATCGCCAATAACCCGCACGTGTTTGAAAAGCGGCTGTTTTCCGAGCTGGGCTACGGCGAAGAGCTGAAAGTGGTGACCGCCAATAATGAGGATCACGAGGCCGAGCGCGTAGTAGGGGAACTGATTGCCCATCACTTCGTGAAGAAAACCAACTACGGCGATTATGCAATCCTCTATCGCGGCAACCATCAGTCGCGGCTGTTTGAAAAAATGCTGATGCAAAACCGCATCCCTTACAAAATCTCCGGCGGCACCTCGTTTTTCTCGCGGCCGGAAATCAAGGATCTGCTGGCCTACCTGCGCGTTCTGACCAACCAGGATGATGACAGCGCGTTCCTGCGTATCGTTAACACGCCAAAGCGTGAGATCGGCCCGGCGACGTTGCAAAAACTGGGTGAATGGGCAAATCAGCGTAACAAAAGCCTGTTCCGTGCCAGTTTCGATCTCGGCCTGAGCCAGCACCTGACTGGTCGCGGGTTAGAATCACTGCAGCGCTTCACTCACTGGCTGGACGGCATTGCCCAACTGGCGGAGCGTGAACCTATAGCCGCAGTGCGTGATCTGATCCACGGCGTCGATTACGAAAGTTGGCTATTTGAAACCTCACCCAGCCCGAAAGCCGCCGAAATGAGGATGAAAAACGTCAATACGCTGTTCGGCTGGATGACGGAAATGCTGGAAGGCAGCGAGCTGGATGAGCCGATGACGCTGACCCAGGTGGTAACCCGCTTTACCCTGCGTGACATGATGGAACGTGGTGAGAGCGATGAAGAGCTGGATCAGGTTCAGTTGATGACGTTGCATGCCTCCAAAGGGCTGGAGTTTCCCTATGTGTTCCTGGTGGGGATGGAGGAGGGGTTACTGCCGCATCAGAGCAGCATTGACGAGGATAACGTCGATGAAGAGCGGCGTCTGGCCTATGTGGGGATCACCCGTGCCCAAAAAGAGCTGATTTTTACCCTGTGTCGCGAACGTCGCCAGTATGGCGAGCTGGTACGGCCGGAACCGAGCCGTTTCTTGCTGGAGTTGCCGCAGGATGATCTGGCGTGGGAAAGTGAACGCAAAGTGGTTAGCCCGCAAGAACGGATGCAAAAAGGGCAGAGCCACCTGGCCAATATTCGTGCTCAGTTGGCCAAGGCGAAAGGCGAAGGTTAAAAGAAAGGGCGCTATTAGCGCCCTTGTCATATCAACGTTGTTCTTCCAGTATCAACGGCCAGTGAACGTAGCTTTGCCAATGACTTTCCTGATCCAGCGCCTCCGCCCGAAGCGGGTGCTGTTCCAGCCAACCTGGCGGCAGGATCACCGTCAGTTCATCATCATTATTGGCGCGCAGGCGTACTGCGGGCAGCGTGTCGTCGCGACGACGACTGGCAAAGATGATCGCCAGGCGTAAAAGTCGGCATAGACGTTGCGCCATACGCGGCGGCAGGGCGTTTTGCTGGCTCAGCAGCGGCAGATCGATAGTGTTGCTCTGATTTTGCAGCAGGGTGGCCAGCAGCTTTTTCTGTGCCGGGGTGAAACCGGGTAAATCCAGATGGCGAATCAGGTAGGCGGCGTGTTGCGGCGCCTGCTTGAAATCAACACTGAGGCCAATTTCGTGGATCAGACAGGCGCTGTGCAATAACTCGCGACATCGCGCATCCAGTTGCCATTCATTGCTTACCTGCTGTGAGAAGTTGGCAGCCAACTGGCTGACGCGTTCGGCCTGCTCGGTATCCAACAGGTAACGCCGCTGCAGGTTGCGAATGGTACGGCTGCGGATGTCCTGTTCAACCGGCAGATGCAGCATGCCATAGACCAGTCCTTCGCGCAGTGCACCGCCGGCCAGCATCATGCTTTCAATGCCCAGCTCCTGGAAAATTGCCAGCAGGATCGACAGCCCGCTGGGAAACACCAGTGCGCGCTCCAGCGTCAGCCCTTCAATTTCCAACTCTTCCAGTTTGCCACACTGAATGGCGCGCTGTTTCAATTGGCGTAGCTTGGACAGGGTGATGCGTTCATCCATGCCCTGCGCCACCATGATTTCCTGCAGCGCCTGAACGGTGCCGGAAGCGCCGACGCAGATTTGCCAGCCGTGTTGACGCAGCTGTGGTGCAATAGGACGCACCATTTCACGTGCAGCCTGTTCGGCCCGCTCGAAATTCTCCTGCCCCAGATTACGATCGCTGAAGAACCGTTCCAGCCAGGTGACACAGCCCATCGACAGACTGTACAGCTGAGCCGCCTGTGCGCCGGTACCGGTGACCAGCTCGGTGCTGCCGCCGCCGATATCGACCACTAAACGTTTGTCCGGCCCCCCGGTGGTATGGGCAACGCCGTGGTAGATCAGGCGCGCTTCTTCCTCGCCGCTGATCACCTGGATCGGGCAGCCGAGGATCTGCTCGGCGGTCTGCAGGAATTCATCGGCATTGGATGCCAGACGCAGCGTGGCCGTGGCGACCACACGGATCTGTGCACGGGGAATGTCCTGCAGACGTTCAGAGAACAGCTTCAGGCATTGCCAGCCGCGCTGCATGGCCTCATGCGAAAGGTGACTGTTCTGATCCAGCCCGGCGGCCAGACGCACTTTGCGCTTGATGCGCGCCAGGGTCTGAATACTGCCGGCCACCTCGCGTACCACCAACATATGGAAGCTGTTGGAGCCAAGGTCGATGGCGGCATAAAGTGCGCTGGAACTGAGCATTATCTATCAGCCTGAACGTTTACGGTTGCTGCGTGGCGCACCGCCACGACGTGGCGCGGAGTTACGGCGTGGGCCGTTGCCGCCGCGTGGGCGTGCCAGGCGTTTCGGCGCAGGCAGGTCACTCATTAACGCATCGCTGTTGTACTTGCTCACCGGAATGCTGTGACCGGTGTAGGTTTCGATCGCCGGCAGGTTGAGTGCGTACTCTTCACAAGCCAGGCTGATGGAATGACCGCTTTCGCCGGCACGACCGGTACGACCGATACGGTGAACGTAGTCTTCGCAGTCGTCAGGCAAGTCGTAGTTGAAGACGTGAGTCACCAACGGGATGTGCAGACCGCGGGCGGCGACGTCGGTGGCGACCAGAATATCGAGGTTGCCCTTGGTGAAGTCATCGAGGATACGCAGACGTTTTTTCTGTGCCACATCGCCGGTCAACAGGCCTACGCGGTGACCATCGGCAGCCAAATGGCCCCAAACGTCTTCACAGCGGTGCTTGGTGTTGGCGAAGATGATGCAGCGGTCTGGCCACTCTTCTTCGATCAGCGTCTGCAACAGGCGCATCTTTTCTTCGTTGGACGGGTAGAACAGTTCTTCTTTAATGCGGTGGCCGGTTTTTTGTTCCGGTTCCACTTCAACATATTCAGCGTTGTTCATCTGCTCGAAGGCCAGCTCGCGTACGCGGTAGGACAGGGTGGCAGAGAACAGCATGTTCAGGCGTTGATCGACCGCAGGCATGCGGCGGAACAACCAGCGGATGTCTTTGATAAAGCCCAGATCGTACATACGGTCGGCTTCATCCAGCACCACAACCTGGATCGCGCCCAGGTCGATATAGTTCTGTTTGGCGTAATCGATTAAACGGCCGGTAGTCCCCACCAGGATATCCACGCCGCTTTCCAGCACTTTCAGCTGTTTGTCGTAGCCATCGCCGCCGTACGCCAGACCCATTTTCAGGCCGGTGGATTGGGAGAGGGCTTCCGCATCGGAGTGGATTTGCACCGCGAGTTCACGCGTTGGCGCCATGATCAAGGCGCGCGGCTGGTTGATCTTGCGATCCTGTTTCGCCGGGTGAGAAAGCAAATAGTGAAAAGTAGACGCTAAAAATGCCAACGTCTTTCCGGTACCGGTTTGCGCCTGACCTGCAACGTCACGCCCAGAGAGCGTGAGCGGCAATGCTAACGCCTGGATAGGCGTGCAATATTGAAACCCTTTCTTTTCAAGGGCTTCAACGACTAACGGGTGCAGGGCGAAGTCGGAAAACTTCTGTTCGGTCAAGTGTGTTTTGCTCATAGTGTGGTAGAATATCAGCTAACTATTGCTTTACGAAAGCGTATCCGGTGAAATAAAGTCACCTTAGGTTGGTTAATGCTACACCAACAAGGTAGACACAATCCTTTGGAGTAGAACATGAGCGATAAAATTATTCACCTGACTGACGGCAGCTTCGACACCGACGTGCTGAAAGCTGAAGGGCCAATCCTGGTCGATTTCTGGGCTGAATGGTGTGGGCCGTGCAAGATGATTGCTCCGATTCTGGATGAGATTGCCGATGAGTTTGAAGGCAAACTGACCATCACCAAGCTGAATATCGACCAGAACCCGGCAACCGCACCCAAGTACGGTATCCGTGGTATCCCTACGCTGTTGCTGTTCAAGAACGGTGAAGTGGCCGCGACCAAGGTTGGTGCGCTGTCCAAAGGTCAGCTCAAAGATTTCCTTAACGCGAATCTGTAATCGGGCGGGAAGCCCTATACCCACTGGATGTGACGCCGCGGCCGAAAACGCCGCCGCGTGAGAGACAACGGGGATATACAGGCGTCTGGCGGGGATGTTCAATTCACCGCTAGACGCCTGCCAAGAAGCGTGTTAAGTTTAACCATACTGCATATAGAACTTGCCCGAAGTTGTAAATCTAAAGAGTCTAAATCTAAATCTAAAGCTTTACTCTGTGTTGAACCGCTGGTTTTGAAAGAAAAAATGAACTCAGCCCGCGTTTTAGCAATCAAACAGTTTTGCAAAATCAATTTTAAGGTACCTTCGATCTTAAACCGTCAATGCGCGCGTCCTCTGTAAGCCATTTCTTACCGTGACAGCTCAGCGCCCGGTGGTCGAACGTCCAGTAAACAGGCACGAATATCCAATGGATTTCAAGGTGTGGCCAGTCGGCAACCGAACACATCTCCGCAGCTTAGTCCGCTAAGCCCAGAGGTGAGCAAGGCAAGCCAACGCAACCACTAGAAAGACCAAAGATATATCCCGCTGCCATACCATTCACGATATTAGTTCGAGACATACCCCGAGTTTAAGAACCCACCACTATGAATCTTACCGAATTAAAGAATACGCCGGTTTCTGAGCTGATTACTCTCGGCGAAAATATGGGGCTGGAAAACCTGGCCCGCATGCGCAAGCAGGACATTATCTTCTCTATCCTTAAGCAACATGCGAAAAGTGGAGAAGATATCTTCGGCGATGGCGTGTTGGAGATATTGCAGGATGGATTTGGTTTCCTCCGCTCTGGAGACAGTTCCTACCTTGCAGGCCCCGACGACATCTACGTATCCCCTAGCCAAATCCGCCGTTTTAACCTCCGTACAGGTGACTCCGTTTCCGGTAAGATTCGTCCGCCAAAAGAAGGCGAGCGCTACTTTGCCCTGTTGAAAGTTAACGAAGTTAACTACGACAAACCGGAAAACGCCCGTAGCAAGATCCTGTTCGAAAACTTAACCCCACTGCATGCCAACTCCCGTCTGCGGATGGAACGCGGTAACGGCTCAACCGAAGACCTGACGGCACGCGTGCTGGACTTGGCTTCGCCGATTGGTCGTGGCCAGCGTGGTTTGATTGTAGCGCCGCCGAAAGCCGGTAAAACCATGCTGCTGCAGAACATTGCGCAGAGCATTGCTTACAACCACCCAGACTGCGTGCTGATGGTACTGCTGATCGACGAACGTCCGGAAGAAGTGACCGAGATGCAGCGTCTGGTGAAGGGCGAAGTTATCGCTTCTACCTTTGACGAACCGGCTTCTCGCCACGTTCAGGTTGCAGAAATGGTGATCGAGAAGGCCAAGCGCCTGGTTGAGCACAAGAAAGACGTGATCATCTTGCTTGACTCCATCACCCGTCTGGCACGTGCCTACAACACCGTAGTTCCGGCTTCCGGTAAAGTGTTGACCGGTGGTGTGGATGCTAACGCCCTGCATCGTCCAAAGCGTTTCTTCGGTGCGGCACGTAACGTTGAGGAAGGCGGCAGCCTGACCATCATCGCTACCGCGCTGGTTGATACCGGGTCGAAAATGGACGAGGTTATCTACGAAGAATTTAAAGGTACCGGCAACATGGAATTGCATCTGGCGCGTAAAATCGCCGAGAAGCGCGTATTCCCTGCGATCGACTACAACCGCTCTGGTACCCGTAAAGAAGAATTGCTCACCACTTCTGAAGAACTGCAGAAAATGTGGATCCTGCGTAAAATCATTCATCCGATGGGTGAGATTGATGCAATGGAATTCCTCATTAACAAGTTGGCCATGACCAAAACCAACGATGAATTCTTCGATATGATGAAGCGCTCATAATGACGATGCGCTCATAATTGAGTAAAAATTCAAAGAACGCCACGCCTAGTCGTGGCGTTTTTTGCTTTTGGCAGATACGATAAGTAACAGAAATGGAAACGTAAGTTATTTTCGTGACTTACTGAGAATTCATCTTATTTGCGGTCGGCGCTTCGTCGTTCGCGCATTGCTACTGTCGAAACAGCAGACAGAGACATTGGAATAAGAATGAATGGCTGTTGTCATAGGAAATGACTGAAAGGTAGCGGGATACCATGGCACAGCCTGTCGCCCGTGTTAAGCTGCCTTATCTTCTACAGAGATCTTGTTAACTGTGAACTTACTCACTATGAGTACTGAAATTCTATTTGTTTTCCTGTTTTCTTTGGCTTTTCTCTTTGTTGCCCGTAAAGCAGCAAAACGTATTGGTCTGGTTGATAAACCTAATTACCGCAAACGCCATCAGGGGCTGATCCCTCTGGTCGGGGGTATTTCTGTTTACGCCGGGCTGTGCTTCGCCTTCTTTATCTCTGACCAATCGATTGCGCATGGCAAACTCTACCTCGCTTGCGCGGGGATATTAGTGTTCGTTGGTGCTCTTGACGATCGTTTCGATATCAGCGTTAAAATTCGAGCGCTGGTTCAGGCTCTGGTCGGCATTGCGATGATGGTCTTCGCCGGGCTTTACCTGCGCAGTTTTGGCCATGTGCTGGGTGATTGGGAAATGCAGTTGGGGCCGTTTGGCTATCTGGTCACGTTGTTTGCCGTGTGGGCTGCGATCAACGCCTTTAACATGGTAGATGGCATCGACGGTCTGCTGGGGGGGCTCTCGTGCGTGTCTTTCGGCGCGCTGGGCGTGTTGCTGTACCTGAGCGGCCATTCTGACCTGGCTTTCTGGTGCTTCGCGATGATTGCCGCCATCGTTCCTTATATCCTGCTTAACCTCGGCATTCTCGGTCGCCGGTATAAAGTGTTTATGGGGGATGCCGGCAGTACGCTGATCGGTTTCACCGCCATTTGGTTGCTGCTGCAAAGCTCGCAGGGTAAAGCGCATTCCATCAACCCTGTGACCGCACTGTGGATTATCGCTATTCCACTGATGGACATGATTGCGATCATGTACCGTCGTTTACGCAAAGGGATGAGCCCTTTCTCCCCAGATCGCCAACACATTCACCACCTGATTATGCGCGCGGGCTTTACGCCACGGCAGGCTTTCGTGTTGATTACCCTGGCGGCGGCACTGCTGGCGGCCATTGGCGTGCTCGGCGAACGTCTTACTTTTATCCCTGAGTGGGTAATGTTGGCATTATTCTTGCTTGCCTTCTTTTTATACGGTTACTGCATTAAGCGCGCCTGGCGTGTTGCACGTTACATTAAGCGTATCAAGCGCCGTCTGCGGCGTTCGAACGGCAATAAGCAAGTATCTTAACCAGAGGCTTTTGGGCAGTGATGAATCCAGAAACAATGTCTGACAAGAATATCCCGGCAGTGGATAACGAACTCGATATCCGCGGCCTGTGCTGCACCCTGTGGCGCGGTAAGCCATGGATTATCGGTATAGCGGCGTTATTTGCCGTGGTTGCGCTGATGGTTTCCTACCTGGTGAAACAGGAGTGGAGTGCGGCAGCAATTACCGATCGGCCAACAGTGAATGCGTTGGGGGGTTATTATTCCCAGCAGCAATTCCTGCGTAATCTGGATGTGCGGACGATGCCGGCCGCCAGCGCCGAGCAGCCGGGCATTGCTGACGAAGCCTATAATGAATTCATTATGCAGTTGGCAGCCTACGATACGCGTCGCGATTTCTGGCTGCAGAGCGATTATTACAAACAGCGCCAGGAAGGCGATGCCGCTGCCGATGCGGCATTGCTGGATGAACTGATTAACAACATTCAGTTTACTCCGCGCGATGATAAAAAAGTGCCGAACGACGGCGTGAAGCTGACGGCGGAAACGGCGGCAGATGCCAACCGTCTGTTACGTCAATACGTGGCGTTTGCCAGCCACCGTGCTGCTCAGCATCTGAACGAAGAGATCCAGGGCGCCTGGGCGGCCCGCACCACCTCGATGAAAGCGCAGGTCAAGCGCCAGGAAGCGGTGGCGGCGGCAGTGTATAAGCGTGAGTTGAACACCATTCAACAGGCGCTGAAAATTGCCGAGACGCAGGGCATCAGCCGGACTCAGACCGATACCCCGGCAGAACAACTGCCAGACTCTGACCTGTTCCTGCTGGGCAAACCTATGCTGCAGGCGCGTTTGGAAGGGCTGCAGGCTTCGGGACCGACCTTCGATCTGGATTATGATCAAAATCGTGCGATGCTGTCGACATTGAACGTCGGCCCGACGCTGGACGAGAAGTTTCAGACTTACCGCTATTTGCGGACCCCGGAAGAACCGGTAAAACGTGATAGCCCACGGCGGATATTCTGGTTGATCATGTGGGGCGCGATGGGCGCTTTGGTTGGCGCAGGTGTTGCCCTGGTGCGTCGGCCGCGTAATTAAAAATAATATAATAACTCGCTGATGGGCACGTAAGTGCCCAATTCGCAGGTACGCCTGCGGTTAACCGACCAAAAGAGATTCGCTGTGAAAGTGTTGACTGTTTTCGGCACCAGACCTGAAGCCATCAAAATGGCCCCGCTGGTACATGCCCTGGCTCAGGATGAAGCCTTTGAATCAAGAGTCTGCGTTACGGCACAGCATCGTGAGATGTTGGATCAGGTATTACGGTTATTTGAGATAGTGCCTGATTACGACCTGAATATCATGAAGCCCGGTCAGGGATTGAGTGAGATCACCTGCCGTATTCTGGAGGGCCTGAAAGGCGTTCTTGAAGAGTTCAAACCGGACGTGGTGCTGGTTCACGGTGATACCACCACCACGCTGGCGACCAGTTTGGCGGCGTTTTACCAGCGTATCCCGGTTGGGCACGTAGAGGCGGGTCTGCGCACCGGCGATCTTTACTCCCCGTGGCCGGAAGAGGCTAACCGCAAACTGACCGGTCATCTGGCGATGTATCATTTTGCCCCGACGGAAAACTCGCGTCAGAACCTGTTGCGCGAACTGCTGCCGGACGATCATATCTTCGTTACCGGCAACACGGTGATTGACGCGCTGTTCTGGGTTCGCGATCGGGTGATGGGTGATGCTGCATTGCATGACAGCCTGGCACAACGCTACCCGTTCCTGGATGCCAATAAAAAAATGATCCTGGTGACCGGCCACCGTCGTGAAAGCTTTGGCGGCGGGTTCGAGCGGATTTGCAGCGCGCTGGCAGAAATTGCCCGTACGCATCCAGAGGTGCAGGTGGTGTACCCGGTGCATCTCAATCCTAACGTCAGCGAGCCGGTCAATCGCATTCTGAAAGGGATTGATAACATCATCCTGATCGACCCGCAGGATTACTTGCCCTTTGTCTACCTGATGGCTAACGCTTATATGATCCTGACCGACTCTGGTGGTATTCAGGAAGAAGCGCCGTCATTGGGCAAACCTGTGCTGGTGATGCGTGACACCACCGAACGACCGGAAGCGGTAGATTCGGGCACGGTGCGTCTGGTGGGAACCGACGTAGCCAAAATTGTTGATGCGGTTACCCGGTTGCTGACGGACGAAAACGAATATCACGCCATGAGCCGGGCGCATAACCCTTACGGTGACGGGCATGCCTGCCAACGTATTCTCGAAGCTTTGAAGAATCATCAGGTGACACTATGAGTTTTAACACTATTTCGGTTATCGGCCTGGGTTATATCGGTCTGCCAACGGCGGCGGCGTTTGCCTCCCGCAAGAAAAAAGTGGTGGGCGTAGATGTTAACCAACATGCGGTGGATACCATTAACCGTGGCGCGATCCATATCGTAGAACCCGATCTGGATAAAGTGGTGAAAGACGCGGTCGACGGCGGCTACCTGCAGGCGGTGACCAAACCCCTGGCTGCGGATGCTTTCCTGATCGCGGTGCCAACGCCGTTTAAAGGCGACCATGAGCCGGACTTGGCCTATGTTGAAGCGGCGGCCAAATCACTGGCGCCGGTGCTGAAAAAGGGCGACCTGGTCATTCTGGAGTCGACCTCTCCGGTGGGTGCCACCGAGCAGATGGCGCAGTGGCTGGCCGAGGCGCGTAGCGATCTCAGCTTCCCGCAGCAGGCAGGCGAAGCTGCGGATATCAATATTGCTTACTGCCCGGAGCGCGTGCTGCCGGGGCAGGTGATGGTTGAGCTAATTCAGAACGATCGCGTGATTGGTGGCATGACGCCAAAATGCTCGGAGCGTGCCAGCACGCTGTACAAGATTTTCCTCGAAGGCGAGTGTGTGATTACCAATTCACGCACTGCAGAGATGTGCAAACTGACCGAAAATAGCTTCCGCGATGTGAATATCGCCTTTGCCAATGAGCTGTCATTGATTTGCGCCGATCAGGGCATCAATGTCTGGGAACTGATCCGTTTGGCGAACCGCCATCCGCGAGTGAATATCCTGCAGCCTGGTCCTGGCGTTGGTGGCCACTGCATCGCGGTCGATCCTTGGTTTATCGTGTCCCAGAACCCGCAGCAGGCGCGTTTGATCCATACTGCACGCCTGGTGAATGACGGGAAACCTTTATGGGTGGTTGATCGCGTCAAAGCGGCAGTGGCCGACTGTCTGGCCGCTACCGATAAACGCGCTTCAGAAGTGAAAATCGCCTGCTTTGGTCTGGCCTTCAAGCCGAATATCGACGATCTGCGCGAAAGTCCGGCGGTGGAAGTGGCACATCTGATTGCCGATTGGCACGTGGGTGAAACCCTGGTGGTTGAGCCAAACGTGGAACAGCTGCCGAAATCGTTGGCCGGCCATGTGACGCTGAAAACGCTGGCCGATGCACTGCAGCAGGCAGATGTGATCGTGATGCTGGTCGACCATAAGCAATTCAAGGCGATCAAACCGGAAGAAATTACGCAATCCTGGGTCGTGGATACCAAAGGGGTATGGCGTTGAAACGTATTTTAGTCACTGGGGGCGCCGGTTTTATTGGCTCCGCGGTTGTGAGGCACATTATTGAAGCCACGCAGGACAGCGTCCTGGTGGTAGACAAGCTTACCTACGCGGGCAATCTGGAGTCGCTCTCGGTGATTGCCGATAACCCACGTTACTCGTTTGAGCAGGTGGATATCTGCGATCGCGCGGCGTTGGATCGGGTGTTTGCCGAGTATCAGCCGGACGTGATTATGCACCTGGCGGCAGAAAGCCATGTTGACCGTTCTATCGACGGCCCGGCGGCATTTATTGAAACCAACGTGGTAGGCACTTACACCATGTTGGAGGCGGCCCGCCATTATTGGCAGCCGCTGGACGCGGAGAAGAAGCAAGGCTTCCGCTTCCACCATATTTCTACCGACGAAGTGTATGGCGATCTGCACGGCACGGACGATTTGTTCACCGAAACCACGCCTTACTCGCCAAGCAGCCCGTATTCGGCCTCCAAGGCTTCCAGCGATCACCTGGTCCGCGCCTGGCTGCGTACCTACGGCCTGCCGACCCTGGTCACCAACTGTTCCAATAACTACGGCCCGTATCACTTCCCGGAGAAGCTTATTCCGCTGGTGATCCTCAATGCCGTTGCCGGTAAGCCATTGCCGGTGTATGGCGACGGGGCGCAGGTGCGTGATTGGCTGTATGTGGAAGACCACGCTCGTGCGCTGTACCAGGTGGTTACCGAAGGCGTGGTGGGGGAAACCTACAATATCGGCGGCCACAACGAGCGCAAGAATATTGAGGTGGTACAAACCATCTGCGATCTGCTGGAAGAGCTGGCACCAAACAAGCCGCAGGGCGTAGAGAAATACCGTGACCTGATTACTTACGTCAAGGATCGTCCGGGCCATGATATGCGCTACGCGATCGATGCCGGAAAAATTGACCGGGAGCTGGGTTGGCACCCGCAGGAAACCTTTGAAAGCGGCATCCGCAAAACGGTTTCCTGGTATCTGAACAATGAAACCTGGTGGCGTCGCGTACAGGACGGTTCCTATGCGGGTGAACGTTTAGGTTTATCCGACTAAATTTAGCGAGGTCGCTGCTAGGGTAGCGGCCCTGTGAGTCTGGAGTGAGTATGAAAGGTATTATTCTGGCGGGCGGTTCCGGCACGCGTTTACATCCGATTACCCGCGGCGTCTCCAAGCAGCTGTTACCTATTTACGACAAACCAATGATCTACTATCCGTTGTCGGTGCTGATGCTGGCGGGGATCCGCGATATTTTGATCATCTCTACTCCGGAAGATTTACCTTCGTTCAGACGCTTGTTGGGTAGCGGCGAAGAGTTTGGCATTAATCTCAGCTATGCCGAACAACCCAGCCCTGACGGCCTGGCGCAGGCGTTTCTGCTTGGCGAAGAGTTCCTGAACGGCGAACCAAGCTGCCTGGTGCTGGGCGATAATATTTATTTTGGTCAAGGGTTTAGTCCGAAACTGAAAACGGTTGCTGCCCGTACGCAAGGCGCCACCGTGTTTGGTTATCAGGTGATGGATCCTGAGCGCTTTGGCGTCGTGGAGTTTGACGATAATTTCCGTGCGCTGTCGATCGAAGAAAAGCCGAAAGAGCCTAAATCCAATTGGGCGGTGACCGGGCTGTATTTTTACGATAGCCAGGTGGTGGAGTTCGCCAAACAGGTCAAGCCTTCGGAGCGCGGCGAGTTGGAGATCACCAGCATTAACCAGATGTATCTGGAGCGTGGTGAACTGACGGTTGAACTGTTGGGACGTGGTTTCGCCTGGCTGGATACCGGTACTCATGACAGCCTGCTGGAAGCCAGCAGCTTTGTGCAGACGGTGGAAAAACGTCAGGGCTTCAAAATTGCCTGTCTGGAAGAGATTGCCTGGCGCAACGGCTGGCTGGACGATGATGGAGTTAAGCGCGCTGCCCGAGCGTTGCTGAAAACCGGTTATGGCAAGTACCTGCTGGATCTGCTGCATGCACGCCCACGCCAGTATTGAGCCCTTAGCCTGGGAAACTGAGTTTTTCGCCCTTAACAGCGCCAAACTCAATTTTTCTACGGCGGCTCCGATACTCACTGAGGCCGAACTGGATGCCTACGCATTGGTGCAGGCCAAAATTCCGGCGCATCAAACGGCCTGGGCGGACGGCTTGGCCCGTTTGGGTTTCCAACTGGTAGAAGGCGAAGTCGATCTGGCGCTGAATATCGGCACGGAATGTGCATCCTCCCAGAGAGTGACGCCGCAGGCGATTCGTTCGGCGGTACCGGCCGATATCCCGGTGCTGCGTGCGGCTGCTGCCAGCGTATTTACCGCCAGCCGTTTCCGCGCCCCCTGGTATCACTCCCAGGATAGCGGCCGCTTTTATGCCGAATGGATAGAAAAGGCGGTATTGGGGACATTTGACCATCAGTGTCTGCTGGCACTGGACGATACTGGGCAGCCGGAAGGCTTTGTCAGCCTGCGTGAACTGGGTGACCAGGAGGCTCGAATCGGCCTGTTGGCGGCGTTCCCCGGCGCGACAGGCAAAGGAATCGGCTCGCGATTGATGGCGGCGGCCATTGCAGAGTGCCGGTCGCTGCAGCGCCTGCGGGTTGCGACTCAGCTAGGTAACATCGGCGCACTACGGCTCTATCAACGACAGGGTGCTGTTATTGAAAGCACCTCGTATTGGTTATACAGAGGAAGACATGATCCCATTTAACGCACCACCGGTTGTTGGCACTGAACTTGACTATATGCAGGCTGCGATGGGCAGTGGCAAGCTGTGTGGTGACGGTGGTTTTACCCGTCGTTGCCAGCAGTGGATGGAACAGCGGTTTGGCAGCCCGAAGGTGCTGTTGACGCCGTCCTGTACCGCATCACTGGAGATGGCGGCGATCCTGCTGGATATCCAGCCGGGTGATGAAGTGATCATGCCAAGTTTTACCTTTGTTTCCACTGCCAACGCTTTTGTGCTGCGCGGTGCCACCGTGGTGTTTGTCGACCTGCGTCCGGACACCATGAACATCGATGAGAGCAAGATCGAAGCGGCAATCACTGATAAGACCCGCGCCATTGTACCGGTGCATTACGCCGGCGTGGCCTGCGAGATGGACACCATCATGGCGCTGGCGGCAAAGTACAAGCTGTTTGTGGTGGAAGATGCCGCGCAGGGCGTGATGTCCACCTACAAGGGGAAGGCGCTCGGTACCATCGGCCATATTGGCTGCTTTAGCTTCCACGAAACCAAAAACTACACCGCAGGCGGTGAGGGCGGTGCCACGCTGATTAACGATCCGGCGTTGATTGACCGGGCGGAAGTCATTCGGGAGAAAGGCACCAACCGCAGCCAGTTCTTCCGCGGCCAGGTGGACAAGTACACCTGGCGTGATATCGGTTCCAGCTATCTGATGTCAGATTTGCAGGCCGCTTATCTGTGGGGCCAACTGGAAGCGGCCGAAGCTATCAACCAACGCCGTCTGAAGCTGTGGCAACAGTACTATGACAGCTTGCAGCCGTTAGCCGAGGCGGGCCGCATTGTGCTGCCGACCATCCCGGCGGACTGTGTGCAAAACGCTCACATGTTTTATATCAAATTGCGCGATGTTGAAGACCGCACGGCGTTTATTGATTACATGAAAGAAGCCGAGATCATGACGGTGTTCCATTACATTCCGCTGCACGATTGCCCGGCGGGCGATCGTTTCGGCCGCTTTGCCGGTGAAGATCGCTTCACCAGCCAAGAGAGCGCACGTCTGGTCCGTTTGCCATTGTTCTACAATATGACTGATATCACTCAGCGCACGGTGATCAATACCATTCTCAGCTTCTTCGCCTGATATGTCGCTGGCAAAAGCATCGATTTGGACCGCCGGTTCCACGCTGATCAAGATTGGCGTGGGACTGTTGGTGGTGAAACTGCTGGCGGTGGCGTTTGGCCCCAGCGGGGTTGGGCAGGCGGGTAACTTCCGCCAGTTGATTACCGTGCTGGGCGTGCTGTCCGGTGCCGGGATTTTTAACGGCATCACTAAGTACGTTGCCGAATACCATCAGGATCCGCAGCGGTTGAAACTGGCCGTCGGCACGGCGTCAACTATCGTGCTGGGCTTTTCCACGCTGTTGGCGCTGGTGTTCTTGTTCGCGGCAGAACCGATCAGTATCGGGCTGTTCGGCCATGCTGATTACGTTGGCGTGGTGCGGGCGGTGGCCTTTATTCAGATGGGCATTGCCTACGCCAACCTGTTTATGGCGGTGCTGAAGGGCTACCGCGATGCTATGGGCAATGCGCTGGCGGTGATTGGCGGCAGCCTGATTGGCGTGGTGGCCTACTACCTGTGCTTTAAGCTGGGTGGCTATGAAGGCGCGCTGGCGGGGTTGGCGTTGGTACCGGCATTGGTGGTGTTGCCCGCCGGCTTTATGCTGTGGCGGCGCAAAACCCTGCCGCTGAGCTATCTGGCGCTGGCATGGGACAAGGCGCTGGCCAGCCATCTCGGCAAGTTCACCATCATGGCGCTGATCACTTCAGTGACGCTGCCGGTGGCCTATGTGATGATGCGTAACCTGCTGGCCCGTGATTACGGTTGGGATGAGGTGGGGATTTGGCAGGGCGTCAGCAGCATTTCTGACGCGTATCTGCAGTTTATCACCGCTTCCTTTACCGTCTATTTGCTGCCGACGCTGTCGCGGTTGAAGGAAAAAAGTGCCATCTCTCAGGAGATTGTGCGCTCGCTGAAATTTGTGCTGCCTGCGGTGGCGGCGGCAAGTTTCACCGTCTGGCTGCTACGCGATTTCGCCATCTGGCTGCTGTTCACGGACAAGTTCGTCGCAATGCGCGATCTGTTCGCCTGGCAACTGGTGGGGGATGTGCTGAAGGTCGGTGCCTATGTGTTTGGTTACCTGGTTATCGCCAAGGCGTCGCTGCGTTTTTATATCCTGGCCGAAGTCAGCCAGTTCCTGCTGTTGACGCTGTTCTCGCATTGGTTAATCCCCTTGCACGGCGCGCTGGGTGCGGCACAGGCTTACATGGCAACCTACATTGTGTATTTCACGCTCTGTAGCTGCGTATTTATTCTTTATCGTAGACGAGTATGACTACACTGATTCACGTATTGGGATCTGACATCCCGCATCACAATCAGACGGTGCTGCGTTTCTTCAACGACGTGTTGGCGAAGCGCCTGCCGTCCGATCAGACACGCCATTTCATGGTGGCCGCCAAAGATGCCGCCGCCTTGGGGCCGTTCCCTGAACTGAACATTGAATATCATCCGGATAAGAAAAGCCTGGCGATGGCGGTGATTGCCCGTGCCCAGGCCGATCGCAAGACGCGTTTCTTCCTGCACGGTCAGTTTAACCCGACGCTGTGGTTGGCATTGCTGAGCGGTAAAATCAAAGCCCAGCAGGTGAGCTGGCATATCTGGGGCGCCGATTTGTATGAAAACGCCACCAGTTGGAAATTCCGCCTGTTCTATTTGCTGCGCCGTATTGCACAGGGGCGGGTGGGGCACGTATTCGCGACCCGTGGCGATGTGATCCACTACCAGCAGCGACATGCCCGCGTACCGGCCTCCCTGCTGTATTTCCCGACGCGGATGGATCCGGCTTTGACCGGTGTCAGCGTAGAGAAAAATCTGGCCGGGCCGATGACCATTCTGGTGGGGAACTCCGGCGATCGCACCAACCGCCACGTTGAGGCACTGAAAGCGATTCACCAGCAGTTTGGCCCAGATGTGCGCGTGATCCTGCCGATGGGCTATCCGGCTAATAACGACGCTTACATTGAACAGGTCCGCGCTGCCGGGCTGGCGCTGTTCAGCGCCAAGAACCTGCAGGTACTGACGCAGCAGGTGGCGTTCGACGACTACCTGAATATCCTGCGCGAGTGCGACCTCGGCTACTTTATCTTTAACCGTCAGCAGGGGATTGGCACGCTGTGTCTGCTGATCCAGTTTGGTGTGCCGTTCGTGCTGAGCCGACAGAACCCGTTCTGGCAGGATTTGGCGGAGCAGCACTTGCCGGTGTTGTTCTATGGTGATTCGCTGGATGAGGCGGTAGTGCGTGAAGCGCAACGCCAGCTGGCGTCCGTCGATAAGCAGGCGATTGCCTTCTTTAATCCCAACTACGTTGATGGCTGGCAACAGGCATTAACCTTGGCGGCAGGGGATAATTCATGACGCTGGCGCAATTTGGCGGGTTATTTGTCGTCTACCTGATCGGTGCGTTGTTTGTTCTGACGTTGACCTACCAGGAGTTTCGGCGCGTTCGCTTTAATTTCAACGTCTTCTTTTCGCTGCTGTATTTGCTGACGTTTTACTTCGGCTTCCCGCTAACCTGCCTGTTGGTGTTTCAGTTTGACGTTGAGGTGGTGCCGGTAGAATTCTTGTTGTACGCCATCCTCTCGGCCACTGCGTTTTATGCGATTTACTACGTCAGCTATAAAACCCGGCTGCGAAAGCGTAGCGTGCAGCCGCATAAACCGGTATTCAGCATGAACCGGGTTGAAACCCATCTGACCTGGATCCTGCTGGCATTGGTGGCGATGGTTACCGTCGGCATTTTCTTCCTGCAAAACGGCTTCCTGCTGTTCAAACTCAATTCTTACAGCCAGATCTTCTCCAGTGACGTGTCTGGCGTAGCGCTCAAGCGGTTCTTCTATTTCTTCATTCCGGCGATGCTGGTGGTGTATTTCTTGAAGCAAGATCTGCGAGCCTGGTTCTTTTTCCTGGCGGCGACGGTGGCTTTTGGCATCCTCACTTATGTGATTGTCGGCGGCACCCGCGCCAACATCATTATTGCCTTCTCACTGTTCCTGTTTATCGGCATTGTACGCGGCTGGATCTCGCTGTGGATGTTGGTGGCCGCGGGCGTGTTCGGTATTGTCGGCATGTTCTGGCTGGCGTTAAAGCGCTATAGCCTGGACGTCAGTGGCCCCGAAGCGTTTTATACCTTCCTTTATCTGACGCGAGACACTTTCTCGCCGTGGGAAAACCTGGCGTTATTGCTGCAAAACTACGACAAGATTGATTTCCAGGGGTTGGCGCCGATAGTGCGTGATTTCTACGTGTTCATTCCAGCCTGGCTGTGGCCGGGCCGACCGGACACGGTGTTGAACACCGCCAACTATTTCACCTGGGAAGTCCTGAATAACCATTCCGGCCTGGCCATTTCACCGACGCTGATTGGTTCGCTCGTGGTGATGGGCGGCGCGTTGTTCATTCCTGTTGGCGCGGTGCTGGTGGGGATGATCATCAAATGGTTCGACTGGCTGTATGAAATGGGCAAAAGCGAGTCGAACCCTTATAAAGCCGCCATATTGCAGGGTTTCTGCTTTGGTGCGGTATTCAACATCATCGTATTGGCGCGAGAAGGGGTGGATTCGTTTGTCTCGCGGGTGGTGTTCTTCTGCCTCATTTTCGGCGCCTGTTTGCTGATGGCAAAATTGCTGTATTGGCTGTTTGATACTGCCGGATTGATTAAGGTGCGGGTGCTGCGTTCGCGAACGCTGAGTCGTCCTGCTTCATCCGTGCAGGCCGACGGCCTTTTGTAAGGGTAATAACAAGATGGAAGCAAAAATCTCGGTGCCCAAATACGAGCTGCGCGGTTTCAGCCTGTGGGGATTTCGCGATATGGCGCAGTGCATGGATTTTCTGTTCGACGGTGGCCACGTAAAGCGAGGCACGCTGGTCGCCATGAACGCCGAAAAAATTCTGACGGCGGAACAGGATACTGAGCTGCATGCCTTGCTGGATGAGGCCGAGTACAAGTATGCCGACGGTATCAGCATGGTACGGTCAATTCGCCGGAAATATCCGGGAGCCGATGTGTCACGCGTAGCCGGAGCCGATCTGTGGGAAGCGCTGATGCAACGCGCCGGGCGTGAGGGTACGCCGGTGTTTCTGATTGGCGGCAAGCCGTCGGTGCTGGCAGAAACCGAACAGAAGCTGCGTAGCCAGTGGAATGTGAATTTGGTCGGTAGCCAGGACGGTTATTTCAAGCCGGAACAGCGTGAGTCGCTGTTTGAGCGTATCCGCGCCAGCGGTGCCGCCATAGTGACGGTTGCCATGGGGTCACCGAAACAGGAAATCCTGATGCGTGACTGTCGCAAGGTACACCCCCAGGCGTTGTATATGGGCGTAGGCGGGACCTACGACGTGTTCACCGGGCACGTGAAGCGTGCACCCAAGGTTTGGCAGAACCTCGGCCTGGAGTGGCTCTATCGGCTGCTCAGCCAGCCGAGCCGCATCGGGCGCCAACTGCGGTTGCTGAAATTCGTGAGTTACTATTATCGCGGCAAGATGTGATGAAGGTGCCGGGGCGGATTATTCTGTCCCGGCGCAACAAGTTGTTCAAATAACCTGCTTTGTGGCCAATTTTCCAACATTCTATAACCTCAGCCGCTAAACCCCCTTGTGTTTATTCCATAAAGTTTTAACTTGCGGTTTGCTTATAGCGGCAAAATGCGAAACGATACCGCCCTGAAATTACCCCCAGCTGTTGGCGCCTGATACGGCCGCGCTGAACGACGTTTTTCTCGCCGTAAGATAGCCCCATCACAAGTTGATGACCGCCAACGCGGCGGGAGATGATTTACGCTATTTTTCATTAAAACAATAACGACCGGTAACGGCCGGCATGCAGACACAATCAAAAGAATATTATCGAGGATTTATGCCACACACTGAAAAACCGCAAGGACTACACCGGGGGCTGGAAGCCCGGCATATCGAGCTGATTGCTCTGGGCGGCACCATTGGTGTCGGCCTGTTTATGGGCTCGGCCAGTACGCTGAAATGGGCGGGGCCGTCGGTGTTATTGGCTTATATCATCGCCGGGCTGTTCGTGTTCTTTATTATGCGTTCGATGGGCGAGATGCTGTTCCTGGAGCCGGTCGCGGGCTCCTTTGCTGTTTATGCACATAAATACATGAGTCCGTACTTTGGCTACCTGACTGCCTGGGGCTATTGGTTTATGTGGATTGCCGTCGGCATCTCGGAAATTACCGCCATTGGGGTCTACGTGCAGTTCTGGTTCCCGGAGATCCCGCAGTGGCTACCGGCGCTGATCGCCGTAGCGATGGTGGCGTTGGCTAATGTGGCGGCGGTACGCCTGTACGGCGAGCTGGAGTTTTGGTTTGCCATGATCAAGGTGACCACCATTATTGTGATGATTTTGGTGGGGCTGGGGGTGATCTTGTTTGGTTTTGGTAACGGGGGGCAGCCTATCGGTTTTGCCAACCTGACCGAACACGGTGGTTTCTTTGCCGGTGGCTGGAAGGGTTTCCTGTTTGCGTTGTGCATTGTCGTGGCGTCCTATCAGGGGGTTGAACTGGTCGGTATTACCGCCGGTGAGGCCAAGAACCCGCAGGTGACGCTGAAACGCGCAATTAATAATATCCTGTGGCGCATCCTGATCTTCTACGTCGGCGCCATTTTTGTCATTGTCACCATCTTCCCATGGAACGGTATTGGCACCGCAGGCAGTCCGTTCGTGCTGACCTTTGCCAAAATCGGCATCGTTGCCGCCGCCGGTATCATTAACTTTGTGGTGCTGACCGCCGCACTCTCTGGCTGCAACAGCGGCATGTATAGCGGGGGGCGTATGCTGTACGCGTTGGCCAAGAACCGTCAATTGCCCGCCTCGCTGACCCGACTGTCTGCCAGCGGCGTGCCGGTGAACTGTATTGCCGTGACCATCGCCTGTTTGCTGGTCGGTTCCTGCTTGAATTATCTGATCCCCAATCCGCAGGCGGTGTTCGTCTACGTTTACAGTGCCAGCGTGCTGCCGGGCATGGTGCCGTGGTTTGTGGTGCTGATCAGCCAGCTGTATTTCCGCCGCGCCCACAAGGAAGCGATCAAAACCCACAGCTTTAAGTCGATTATGTTCCCCTATGTGAACTATCTGACCATCGCTTTCCTGGTCTGCGTGCTGATCGGCATGGGAATTAACCCGGATACGCGTATTTCTCTGCTGGTCGGGGCAATATTCTTAGCGGCAGTCAGTCTGTGCTACTTTGCTTTCGGTATGCACAAGAAACATCATCCGGCTGAAAAACGGACAGAAACCCAGCAATAACCGGTCAAAAGGGGCTACGGAGAGCCCTTTCCTGCGCGGGAGTGAGCAAAGCGTAATCAAACGCAACATTTCTGCGAAAAAGCACTAGACAGGATTGGGTTAAAACCGTAGTATCCCCTCCCGCAACGGCGCTATGCGCCCGTAGCTCAGCTGGATAGAGCGCTGCCCTCCGGAGGCAGAGGTCTCAGGTTCGAATCCTGTCGGGCGCACCATTAAGTTTGTGTGCAAGAGCTGCGGTGGTAGTATTACCGCGTGAAGTTAAGAAGTAATGGTGGCTATAGCTCAGTTGGTAGAGCCCTGGATTGTGATTCCAGTTGTCGTGGGTTCGAGTCCCATTAGCCACCCCACTTCCTAAGAGAAGTGAAGAATTGTAAGCTGTTTTGTGACTGTGCGAAGGTGGCGGAATTGGTAGACGCGCTAGCTTCAGGTGTTAGTGTTCTTACGGACGTGAGGGTTCAAGTCCCTCTCTTCGCACCACACACAAAATGTCTAATAAATTTAATATTTACATAGACATAAGCGACAAAATTCGGTAGTATCTGCAACAAGAAATCGGCGAGTAGCGCAGCTTGGTAGCGCAACTGGTTTGGGACCAGTGGGTCGGAGGTTCGAATCCTCTCTCGCCGACCACATTCAAGAAAACCCGCTTTTAGCGGGTTTTTTTACATCTGTAGTTTATAGGATGAGCACCTCCGAAGGAGGTTTGAGCCGAGCGCAGCGAGACAACGTTGCTTTAGCAACGGCCCGCAGGGCAGCATCGCAGATGCAGTCATCCTCTCTCGCCGACCACCTTCAGAAAAGCCCGTTCAGCAATGAACGGGCTTTTCGCTTTCTGCCATTCAGTAAACCTCACTTTTAACTTCCTGCGGTCCTGCTTTTTGTTTCTGGAGCCGTGTTGGCTTTCAGCGACATCGGCACGGCGCATTGTCGCCAGGTTGAGACATATAACATCATGATTTAATACGATAAAAATCACTTTGGCTTAAGTCGTCGTTATAAGGCGACATATCTGCTGGGGTCAGGGAGAGGGTGGGGTAATACCCGATGAGAGGCGATAAATTTAATATGACGCTTAAATTGCTTTTAATTCATAGTGTTAGTTTATTTCCTTCAGGCTGAACGGCACTTCTCCCAAAGTTGGCACGCCAAGTGCAATATCTATTCCGTAGATGCTCATTCCACCTCTTATGTTCGCCTTAGGCTTCATAAACCCTGGGAATGACGCAGAGCCGATTTAGGGTGCCTATTGCCCACCAGAACGATGTCAGCGTTGCTAGCAACCCGACATCACACTCCGGGCATAACGTTGAGTGAGGCACCGCCCCTGTTGTCCTAGACCTGATTGCTTTTTTATACACTTGCCACCGCGGCAAGTGTTTTTTTTTGCCGGTAGATAATCGACAGGCGAAAAAAAAGCGCGGCATCAATGCCGCGCTTTGATCACTCGATATTGCCGCTATGAATCGCCGTTCTGCTTCAGGGTCAACATCAGGCCTTCACGACGCATCTGGGCAGCCTCATCGGAACGGTGCAGCTTATCCAGTACGTCCGCCAGCCAGGCGTAGTCGTAGGCATCCGGACGCTGTTTCAGCGCTTCCCGGAATGCATCGGCAGCCTGTTGCCACTCACCGTGTTTCATCAGCAACTGACCCAGCGTGCTGTTCAGCAGCGGTGTGGCGCCATGCTGTTTCACCTGCTGGCGCAGCGCTTTCTCCAACTGTTGCGGATTGCCGGACTTCAGACGCGGGATCAACAGCACCAGACGCTCATCGTATTGGCGCTTCAGGCTATCGAGCACAATTTCCTGTGCCAGCTCGTGGTCATTGCATTCGATCAGGTGATCCACCATCGCAATTTGCAGTGGAACTTCATGGCGCGTTTTGCGGCTTTGATCTTTCCACCAGCGTTTCAGACCGTCGCTGCCTTCATCTGCCATGGCCTGATTCATCAGGCCAATATAGGCCTGCTGCTGCAGGGCCTGCAGTTCAGCCTCGGTATGCAGGTTAATCTTGCTCATCGACGGCAGGATCTCCAGCAACGAGGCAAAAGCGCCGGTGCGCAGATAAGCCAGTTCCGCCAGACGCAACACTTCCGGATGACGCGGTGCCTGGTTCAGCAGGCGATCGACACCGTGACGTGCAGCATGGTTTTCTCCCTGCGCCAGTTGGATGCGCACGCGGGTGATATCTACCGGCAACTGGTCGGTGTCGGCGGCTTCGGCGGCACGTTCCAGGTACTGGTTAGTGCGGAAGTCGTCACCGCGTTGCTGCGCTGCCTCGGCAGCCAGCAGGTAGTTCACCACCGGCTGTTCGGCGTGATCGGCATTGCGCGTCAGCAGTTTTTCGACCTGCTTGTAATCGCCTTCGGCCAGTTTGATCAGCGCGGCCTTGGTTTGCTTGCGCGCGCGGCTGCGTTTACGGCCCAGGAACCAGCCGCGGGTACGTGCGCCGGTGCGGAAGACGCGGCGCAGGATCCATTCGATCACCAGCAGCACGACAAACAGCAGGACGCCCATGATCACCAGGCCGGTGACGCTGGTTTCGATATTGTAGTTATCGGTCTGAATCAGCACATAGCCCTGATGGCCGGCCAACATCGGCCCGACCACCACGCTTGCGATCAGCACCAGGAACAGAAATAGCACGCGTAACATGGCTTATCCCTCCTGGTGGGCAGCAGGGGACTGGGTCATCAGATTACGCACCCGGGTCTGCATCAGTTTTTCCAGCAGTGGCTGGCTTTTCAGCTGATCCGGCACGTCCATGGTGATCGACTGCTGGCTCAGGGTATCCAACTCTTCCAGGAAAGCTTTCGTGGCCGGGTCGGTAGTATCGAAATAGGCGCGGACCCAGGTAGAGATGGTTTCCAGCGACTGTTTATACACTTCGTTCTGGTGGCGTGGAATTGCCTGCGCGGCCACCAGCAGGCGTGAACGGATATTTTCACGCAGGTAAATATCCTGATTCGGTGCCAGCAGCGGTTCGGCACTGCTATCACGGCGGCGAACGGTAATAAAGTCGGCCATAAAGTTGTGCCAGCTTTTGGTCAGGTTTTGCCGCCACTCGCCGATCGAACTGGATAGCTCGCTGCTGTCCTGATCCATCGGTGATTCGTCATTGTCGTTATCCGCCAGGCGCAGGTTATCAACCTGATTGGATAACTGATTGGTCTTGAGAATGATGCCGTCGAAATCTACCTGGGTCAGAGTGGACAGCGTGCTGACGTCTTCGGTAATCGCCCGGCGCACTTCGAGCAGGCTCGGATCGTTCATGTCTGCCAGGCTGGCATCGGCGCTTTTCAGCAGAGCGGCGGCGGTGGTGACGTCCTGAGCGCTCCACAGTTTACGGCCGGCCATTTTCACCAGGAAATCGGCCTGTGCCAGTAACCAGGTCTTGGCATCGCTGCCGGAGATGATGGCGACTTTTTCTTGCAGCTCATTCAGTTGTCGCGTCAGGGTCGCTTGCTCGCGGTCAGCGGCATCCAGCGTTTTACCCTGTTGCTGCAACAGTCCTTCCAGCGCGCTTCTTTCCTGCTGTTGGCTCTGCTTCAGCGCTTCCAGCTGTTGCTGCAAGGTTTGATTGGCGGCGATCAACTGCTGTGCCTGTTGATGTGTGTGGTAATAGCCGCCGGCGCCCAGGGCAATGACCAGCACGATGGCGATCGCGCCCAGTACTGGACCGGTATTTTTACCTTTACGCTTGTCAGCGTCGGGTGGCTTGGGGCTATCAGCCACTGGGGTTGGCTCTTCAACCGGGGCGGAGGGGGTATTTTGTTCCGTCATAGTGGCACATCCCATAGTCAGGTTTATTGTAGCGCGCGGATCAGCGCGTCATTATCGGCGTTATCAGCTACCCGAATTGTGCTCCAGCCCAATTCCTGGGCGAGGGTAGCCAGGCGTTCGCTCACCACTACCAGGCGGCAACGCAACAGCCACGATGAACGGTAGTAATCAGGAACTAAAGTATAGAGCTGTTGTAACATTTCACCGCTGGTGACTACCAGCGTATCAACACCGGCACGCTGCCAGTGGGCGCTTTGCTCGCTGCCATCATAGTGCACCGGGCTGCGTTGATAACATTCATAATAGCTGACGGCGGCACCACGTTCACTCAGGCTGTTGCCAAGCAGCTCGCGCCCGCCGTTGCCGCGCAGGATCAGCGCCTGCTTGCCGTCCAGCTTCTGTAAGGCAGGTAATAGAAGCAGCGTTTCGCTGATCTCCTGCTCACGTGGGTACTCCACCGGCAGGCTGCTGATGCGGTGCATCGCCAGCGCGGTGTTGCGACCGATAGCATAATAGGCCAGCCTGGCAGGCCATGGCAGCCCAACGCGACCCATCACCGAGTTGGCGTAGCTGACTGAATGCTGCGACAGGATAAACACCAAATCGCCATCATTAAGTTGCTGCAGCGCCTGTGGCAGTTTGGGCAGATCGCCGCCTGGGGCGAAGTCGATCAACGGGGCATGATAGGCAACCCGGCCGAGCGCGCGCAGTCGGCTCACCAATTGCTCTCCCGAAGGAGAAGGGCGGGTTACCAGGATCGTCATGCCGGGGGATTCCCTTGATAAACATCCTGCAGAATTTCACGGGCGCCCTGCGCCAGCAACTCTTCCGCCAGCTCAACGCCCATTTGCTCCGCTTGCGCTGCGGGGCCGCGACGTTCGCCACGTACCATCTGGCTGCCGTCCGGGGAGCCGACCAATGCACGCAGCCACAGGCTGTCGCCATCCAGTTCGGCATAGCTGCCGATCGGTACCTGGCAACCGCCTTCCAGTCGGGTATTCATCGCCCGTTCGGCGCGAACACGAGTTTCGGTTACGGCGTGATTGAGTGGAGCCAACAGCGCGCGGGTGGTTTCATCGTCAAGGCGGCATTCAATGCCCACTGCACCCTGACCGACGGCCGGCAAGCACTCTTCCGGGCTCAGCGGGCTACGGATGCGTTGTTCCAGGCCCAGGCGTTTGAGCCCGGCGACCGCCAGAATAATGGCGTCGTAGTCGCCGTTGTCCAGTTTTGACAACCGGGTACCGACGTTGCCGCGCAGGTCACGCACGATCAGGTCCGGACGACGTTCACGTAACTGGCACTGACGGCGCAGGCTGGAGGTGCCGACCACGCTGCCCAGCGGCAGTTGATCGAGCGAGGCGAAACGATTGGATACAAATGCGTCACGCGGATCGTCGCGCTCACAAATGGTCACCAAACCCAGGCCCGCGGGAAAATCTACCGGCACGTCTTTCATCGAATGGACGGCGATATCCGCGCGGCCATCCAGTAACGCCAGCTCAAGTTCCTTAACAAACAGCCCTTTACCGCCGACTTTCGCCAGCGGCGTATCCAGAATAATGTCGCCCTGCGTGACCATCGGTACCAGTTCGACCTGCAGGCCAGGGTGGCTGGCCATCAGACGCTGCTGCACATAATGTGCCTGCCAGAGAGCGAGTGGGCTTTGTCGGGTGGCAATTCGAATAATTTTGTCTAACATGCTTGTTACCGTTTTTATAATTCGCTGTTCATCCTACCACTGAGTGTGAAAACTGTCAGTGCAAGAAGCCACAGGCGAATAAAGGACAACGGAATCAACGGGACGTGTGATGTGTTTTGGGGCAGTTAACACTGCGGGTAAATCGTTTGGAGTGGCGCAACAATAATAGTGAAGCGTTACCTCCTTTACGGTCAATCAGCAAGGTGTTAGATTGATCACGTTTCCAGCAATAAGTTGCCAAATATTCTTCCAACACTAACGGCGCTTATGGAATACGGGTTTTTTTCTAAATACCGGGATAATCAGGCGAGACGTCTTGTACCTCTACATCGAGACACTGAAGCAGAGACTGGATGCGATCAATCAATTACGCATCGATCGCGCCCTAGCGGCCATGAAGCCCGCGTTCCAACGGGTATACAGTCTGCTGCCTACCTTACTGCACCACCACCACCCACTGATGCCAGGTTATCTGAACGGTAACGTTCCCCATGGCGTCTGTATCTACACGCCTGATGAAACCCAGCAAGAATACCTCAACGATTTAGAAGACAAATGGGGCAGCCCGTTTGACAAGCTGGCCAGCGGTGAACTGCCGATTACCGGGGTTTATTCGATGGGCAGCACGTCGTCGATCGGCCAGAGTTGCAGCTCGGATCTCGACATCTGGGTGTGCCACCAGTCCTGGCTGGACAACGAAGAGCGTAACCGCCTGCAGCAGAAATGCAGCCTGTTGGAAAAGTGGGCGGCGTCGATGGGGGTGGAAGTCAGCTTCTTCCTGATCGATGAAAACCGCTTCCGCCATAACGAAAGTGGCAGCCTGGGCGGTGAAGACTGCGGTTCCACCCAACATATCCTGCTGCTGGACGAATTTTACCGCACCGCGGTGCGCCTGGCCGGCAAACGCATTTTGTGGAACATGGTGCCGGGCGAAGAAGAAGCGCATTACGATGAGTATGTGCTGTCGCTGTACTCGCAAGGTGCGCTAACGCCGAACGAGTGGCTGGATCTCGGCGGCCTGAGCACGCTGTCGGCGGAAGAATACTTCGGCGCCAGCCTGTGGCAGCTGTACAAAAGCATCGACTCGCCTTACAAGGCGGTGTTGAAGACCCTGCTGCTGGAAGCCTATTCCTGGGAATACCCGAATACCCAGCTGTTGGCGATGGACATCAAGCAACGCCTGCATCAGGGCGAAATCGTCTGCTTCGGTCTCGACTCCTACTGTATGATGCTCGAACGCGTTACGCATTATCTGAATGAAATCAACGATACCACCCGCCTCGATCTGGTCCGCCGCTGTTTCTACCTGAAAGTCTGTGAAAAACTTTCGCGCGCTAATGCGTGCGTCGGCTGGCGTCGTGAGATCCTCAGCCAGTTGGTCAGCGAATGGGGCTGGGACGAAGAGCGTCTGGCGATCCTGGATAACCGCGCCAACTGGAAAATCGAACGGGTGCGTGAAGCGCACAACGAACTGTTGGATGCGATGATGCAAAGCTATCGCAACCTGATCCGCTTTGCCCGTCGTAATAATCTCAGCGTCAGTGCCAGCCCGCAGGATATCGGCGTGCTGACCCGCAAGCTGTACGCCGCGTTTGAAGCGCTGCCCGGCAAGGTGACGTTGGTGAACCCGCAGATCTCGCCGGACCTGTCAGAAGACGATTTAACCTTTATTCACGTGCCGATTGGCCGCGCCAACCGCACCGGCTGGTACCTGTACAATCAGGCACCGGCCATGGACTCGATCGTCAGCCATCAACCGCTGGAATATAACCGCTACCTGAACAAACTGGTGGCCTGGGCCTATTTCAACGGCTTGCTGACGCCGAAGACCCGTTTACACATCAAGAGCGGCAATCTGTGCGACACCGCCAAACTGCAGGAACTGGTGGCCGACGTGTCGCACCACTTCCCGCTGCGGCTGGCCGCACCTACGCCAAAAGCCTTGTACAGCCCGTGTGAAATTCGCCATCTGGCGATTATCGTCAATCTGGAAAACGATCCGACCGCCGCCTTCCGCAATCAGGTGGTGCATTTCGATTTCCGCAAGCTTGACGTGTTCAGCTTCGGCCAGCAGCAGCAATGCCTGGTGGGCAGTATCGACCTGCTGTACCGCAACTCCTGGAACGAAGTGCGTACTCTGCATTTCAGCGGTGAGCAATCGGTGTTGGAAGCCTTGAAGACCATTCTTGGCAAAATGCATCAGGACGCCGCCCCGCCGGAATCGGTAGAAGTATTCTGCTACAGTCAGCATCTGCGCGGCCTGATCCGTACCCGCATCCAGCAATTGGTGTCGGAGTGCATTGAACTGCGCCTGTCGAGTACCCGACTGGAGCCGGGCCGCTTTAAAGCGGTACGCGTTGCCGGTCAGACCTGGGGCCTGTTCTTCGAACGGTTAAGCGTATCGGTACAGAAGCTGGAAAACGCGGTGGAATTCTATGGCGCTATTTCCAACAACAAATTGCACGGCCTGTCGATCAAAGTGGAAACCGATCAGGTGCATTTGCCGCCGGTTGTGGATGGCTTCGCCAGTGAGGGGATCATTCAGTTCTTCTTTGAAGATACCTCGGACGACAAGGGCTTTAACATCTATATTCTGGATGAGTCGAACCGGGTTGAGGTTTACCACCATTGTGAAGGCAGTAAAGAAGAGCTGGTGCGTGACGTCAGCCGTTTCTATTCTTCCTCGCACGATCGCTTCACCTACGGCTCCAGCTTTATCAACTTCAATTTGCCGCAGTTCTACCAGATAGTGCAGCTTGATGGCCGCACTCAGGTGATCCCGTTCCGCAGCAACGTGTTGTCGAGCCTGTGTGTACCGCTGACCGATGGCGCCGCTCAGCCGCTGAAACAGCAGTTCCAGCTACACTGACATTACAGGGGCTCGCGTTTGCTGAACCCCTGTGAATGCCGTTATTTTCAGGCAAATTTCACTGCTTCGCCTGCCTGCGCGCTGGCAGCTTCGCTCAGCAATGGGTAGAAGGCGCGATCGCTGCGATCGCAGAGCCACACGCCATCACGGTAGTTAAAGTGATAGCCGCCGGTCTTGGTCGCCAGCCAAACCTGATGCAGTGGCTCCTGGCGATTGATGACAATTTTGGTGCCATTTTCGAAGCTTAACGTCATTACGCCGCCGTTAGTTTCGTAATCGATATCCGCATCGCCAGCAAAATCGTCCAGTGTCTCTTCAATATTAAGCATCAGTTGGTCAGCTAACTGGTGAAACTCACTGTCGTTCATATTCAATTCCTATTGCTTTTCATGATCCACCTGCGATTATAGAGACCTTGGACGCATGAATTACAGGCATTAATGCAAATGAAAAAACAACTACGCTATGCGCTGATGGCAGTTCTGCTTGCCGGGCTCTCCGGCTGTGGTCTGAAAGGCCCGCTGTACTTCCCTCCAGCCGATCCGGCCAGCACTAAGAAACCGGCCACTCAGGTTCAGACTGGCGAGCAGGTACAGAAAAATCAGCAGGAACTTTCCAGCTCTCAGCAAAAACCGTCGATGAGCGCTCAGTAACACCTTGTTTGCGGCGGCACAGGCCACCGCAAACCAAGACGGATAGCGGAGTATGATATGCAGTTCTCCAAAATGCACGGTCTGGGCAACGACTTTATGGTGGTCGATGCCGTTACACAGAATGTCTATTTTTCACCCGAGCTGATCCGCCGTTTGGCCGATCGGCACCTGGGCGTTGGCTTTGACCAGCTGCTGGTGGTAGAACCGCCTTACGATCCGGAACTGGATTTCCACTACCGTATTTTTAACGCTGACGGCAGTGAAGTGGCGCAGTGCGGTAACGGCGCTCGCTGTTTTGCCCGCTTTGTGCGGCTGAAAGGGCTGACCAACAAGCGCGATATTCGCGTGAGTACCCAGACCGGGCGTATGGTGCTGAGCGTCACCGATGATGATCTGGTGTGCGTGAATATGGGCGAGCCGAACTTCGATCCTCAGACTGTGCCCTTCCGCGCGACCAAAGAAGAAAAGACTTACATCATGCGTGCGGCGGAAAATACGGTGCTGTGCGGCGTGGTGTCGATGGGCAACCCGCATTGTGTTTTACAGGTAGATGAGGTAAAAACCGCCAAAGTGGAGTTGCTCGGCCCGGTGCTGGAAGGGCATGAACGTTTCCCTGAGCGGGCCAATATTGGTTTTATGCAAGTTGTCAGTCGTGAGCACATCAAACTGCGCGTGTATGAGCGCGGTGCCGGCGAAACCCAGGCCTGCGGAAGCGGTGCCTGTGCGGCGGTGGCCGTGGGGATCCAACAGGAATTGCTGTCAGAAGAGGTGCATGTAGAACTGCCGGGCGGCAGCCTGCATATTCGCTGGAAAGGACCGGGCAGCCCGTTATTTATGACCGGCCCGGCAACCCATGTATATGACGGATTTATTCATCTATGAAGAGCGTTGAGGACCAGGCTGTCGCAGGCATTGAGCTTGACGACGACGCCGTGATGCAGTTTCTGCTGCAAAACCCGGATTTCTTTATCCGCAACGCGCGGTTGGTGGAACAGATGCGCGTTCCCCATCCCGTTCGCGGTACCGTGTCGTTGGTCGAGTGGCATCTGGCCCGCCAGCGTAATCATATCAACCGGCTGGAAGAAGAAATTACCCTGCTGATGGAGCAGGCCAGCGCCAACGAAACGCTGTTTGCCAGCCTGCTGCATTTACAGGCCAATCTGGCCACCGCCGACAGCCTGCAGGATATGCTCAACCGCCTGCAGCGTTGGGCGCGCGGTTTCGGTTTGGCCGGTGCCAATATCCGCCTGTTTTCCGAAAGCTGGAAAATCGGTGCGCCTTCCGATTTCACCCATCTTGCCCTGTCGCGTTCGTCGTTTGAACCGCTGCGCATTCAGCGCCTGGGTGACCAACAGCATTTCCTCGGCAGCCTGAATGGCCCTGAGTTGCTGTTGTTGCTGCCGCAGGCCAAGCTGGTCGGCTCGGTAGCGCTGTCGATGCTGGGTGAAGACGGCGAGCTGGGTATGGTGATCTTCAGCAGCCGCGATACGCAACACTATCAACAAGGCATGGGCACGGTGATGCTTAATCAACTGGCGCGCATGTTACCGGAACTGCTGGAACGCTGGGTCGAACGCGCATGACTCCGTTGGCGGCCAGCCTGCAACAGCCGGTGGACGCTTTTTTGCGCTATCTGAAGGTCGAGCGTCAGCTTAGCCCGCTCACCCAGTTGAGTTATTCACGTCAACTGCAGGCGCTGATGGCACTGGCGCAGGAAATAGGCGTGACGGAGTGGCCGGTGCTGGACGCCGCCAAAGTCCGCCAGCTTGCAGCGCGCAGTAAGCGCGCCGGGCTACAGTCATCCAGCCTTGCGCTGCGCCTGTCGGCGTTGCGCAGCTTTCTCGACTGGCAGGTCAGCCAGGGCATGCTGATTGCCAACCCCGCCAAAGGGATCCGAACGCCACGCAGCGGCCGTCATCTGCCGAAAAACATCGACGTCGATGAAATGAATCAGCTGCTGAATATCGATCTTAACGATCCCCTGGCGGTACGCGATCGCGCCATGCTCGAAGTCATGTACGGTGCCGGGCTGCGTCTTTCTGAACTGGTGGGGCTGGATTGTCGCCATGTCGATCTGGCCGCCGGTGAAATCTGGGTGCTGGGTAAGGGCAGTAAGGAACGTAAGCTGCCGGTGGGGCGGACTGCGGTGACCTGGCTTGAACACTGGCTGGCGATGCGCGATCTGTTCGGGCCATCGGACGACGCGATGTTTCTGTCCAATCAGGGCAAACGCATCTCGACCCGTAACGTGCAAAAGCGTTTTGCCGAGTGGGGCGTCAAACAGGGCGTTAACAGCCACATCCATCCGCACAAGCTGCGCCACTCGTTTGCTACCCATATGCTGGAGTCCAGTGGCGACTTGCGAGCGGTGCAGGAACTGCTCGGTCACGCCAACCTGACCACCACCCAAATCTACACCCACCTCGACTTTCAACATCTGGCCAACGTGTACGATGCCGCGCATCCACGTGCCAAACGGGGGAAATCCTGATGCATTTTTATCGTCCGTTGCGACCGCTGGCGGCGCTGACCTTTGATCTGGACGACACGCTGTACGACAACCGGCCGGTGATCAAACAGACCGAGCTGCAGTCGGTGGCCTTTCTGCAGAACTATCATCCCGGGCTGAACCACTTCCAGTCGGCGGATTTTCATCGCCTGCGCCAGGAACTGCGTGAACAGGATCCGGAGATTTATCATGATGTCACCCAGTGGCGCTGGCGCGCTATCCATTTGGCGCTGAGCCGTCAGGGGCTGCGTGATGCCGAAGCTGCCGACGGGGCCGATGCGGCGATGCAGAACTTTGCGCTGTGGCGCAGCCGTATCGAAGTACCGGACGCGACCCATGCCACTCTGAAGGCGCTGGGCGAACGTTTCCCGCTGGTGGCGATCACCAATGGCAATGCCGATCCGGCGCTGTGCGGGCTGGACGGTTACTTCCAGTTTGTGCTGCGTTCCGGGCCGGATGGCCGCGCCAAGCCCTATCAGGACATGTATCAACTGGCCGCTGAGCGGTTAGGCGTTGCCCCTGAAAGCATTCTTCACGTGGGTGATGATTTGACCACCGACGTCGCCGGGGCATTGCGCTCCGGCCTGCAGGCCTGTTGGATCAACGACCGCCAGCGCAGCCTGATGCAGGCCGCCGACAGCCGTCTGCTGCCACATATTGAGATTTCGCAGTTGGCATCGCTGACAGCATTGTTATAATCCCTGCCAGAACTCTGTATAAATTCCCAGTGGAATCGCGTCCCTGACGCGCTTTCCCTTACCAATTAATGGTGCCTATGGACGTTTCCGATCTGCTCGACAGCCTGAATGAAAAACAACGCGAAGCCGTGGCGGCGCCACGTGGCAACCTGTTGGTACTGGCCGGCGCGGGCAGCGGTAAAACCCGGGTACTGGTGCATCGCATTGCCTGGCTGCTGTCGGTAGAGAACTGCTCGCCGTATTCGATTATGGCGGTGACGTTCACCAACAAAGCGGCGGCGGAAATGCGCCACCGTATCGAACACCTGATTGGCACCAGCCAGGGCGGCATGTGGATCGGAACCTTCCACGGCCTGGCTCATCGGCTGCTGCGTGCTCATCATTTGGATGCCAACCTGCCGCAGGATTTCCAAATCCTCGACAGTGACGACCAGTTCCGCCTGCTTAAACGCATCGTCAAAGCGCTGAATATCGATGAAAAACAATGGCCGCCGCGTCAGGCGATGTGGTACATCAACGGCAAAAAAGATGAGGGCCTGCGTCCACAGCACGTTGAAACCTACAACAACCCGGTGGAGGCGACCTGGCTGCGAATCTACCAGGCCTACCAGGAAGCCTGCGATCGCGCCGGGCTGGTGGACTTTGCCGAACTGTTGCTGCGCGCCCATGAGCTGTGGCTGAACAAGCCACATATCCTCAATCATTACCGCGAACGCTTCACCAACGTGCTGGTGGACGAGTTTCAGGATACCAACAGCATCCAGTATGCCTGGATCCGCCTGCTGGCCGGCAATAACAGCAACGTGATGATTGTCGGTGACGATGACCAGTCGATCTACGGCTGGCGCGGCGCTCAGGTGGAGAATATCCAACGCTTCCTGAAGGATTTCCCCGGCGCGCAAAGCGTGCTTTTGGAACAGAACTACCGTTCGACCAGCAATATCCTGAAGTCGGCCAACACCCTGATCGCCAACAACGGCGGCCGCATGGGTAAAAACCTGTGGACCGAAGGGGGCGAAGGCGAACCTATCTCCATCTACTGTGCCTTTAACGAGCTCGACGAGTCGCGCTTTGTGGTGGGCCGTATCAAAGCCTGGCAGGAAAACGGCGGTGCGCTGAATGACTGCGCCATCCTTTATCGCAGTAACGCCCAGTCACGCGTGCTGGAAGAGGCACTGCTGCAAACGGCGATGCCATACCGCATTTACGGCGGGCAACGCTTCTTCGAGCGTCAGGAGATCAAAGATGCCCTGGCCTACCTGCGGCTGATAGCCAACCGCAACGACGATGCTGCCTTCGAACGCGTGGTGAATACGCCGACGCGCGGCATTGGCGACCGCACACTGGACGAGGTGCGCCGCACGGCCCGCGATCGTCAATTGACCATGTGGCAGGCCACCCGCGTGCTGCTACAGGACAAAGTGCTGGCCGGGCGTGCAGCATCCGCGCTGCAACGCTTTACCGAACTGTTGGACTCACTGGCGCACGAAACCGCCGATATGCCGTTGCACGTCCAGACCGACCGGGTGATCCGCGACTCGGGGCTGTTCATCATGTATGAGCAGGAAAAGGGCGAAAAAGGTCAGGCACGTATCGAAAACCTTGAAGAGCTGGTGACGGCAACGCGTCAGTACAGCTATCAGGATGAAGATCAGGATCTGATGCCGCTGCAGGCGTTTCTGTCACACGCTGCGCTGGAAGCGGGCGAGGGGCAGGCCGATGCCTATCAGGACGCAGTACAGTTGATGACCCTGCACTCGGCCAAGGGGCTGGAGTTCCCGCAGGTGTTTATCGTCGGTATGGAAGAGGGGATGTTCCCGAGCCAGATGTCGCTGGACGAAGGCGGCAGGCTGGAAGAAGAGCGCCGCCTGGCCTACGTTGGTCTGACCCGCGCCATGCAGAAACTGACGCTGACCTATGCCGAAACACGTCGTCTGTACGGCAAAGAGGTTTATCACCGGCCTTCACGTTTCATCGGCGAACTGCCGGAGGAGTGTGTGGAAGAAGTGCGTTTGCGCGCCAGCGTATCGCGCCCGGTGAGCCATCGTCGCATGGGCACGCCGATCAGCGAAAACGACACCGGTTACAAGCTGGGCCAGCGCGTGCGCCATCCCAAGTTTGGTGAAGGGACCATCGTCAATCTGGAAGGCAGCGGCGAACACAGTCGGTTGCAGGTTGCTTTCCCGGGTGAAGGGATCAAGTGGCTGGTGGCTGCCTACGCCCGTCTGGAGACGGTGTAAGCTCTGGTACTAACAGGGGCGAGTGGACCCGCCCCTGCAGTCAGGTCAAACAGAACGGGTATAGCGATCGCCAATCTGCGCGGTAGCGTACCAACGCATCACTGCTTCAGTACCCTCAGCCCCTTCCTGCGGTGCCCACGGCATGCAGTCTTCTTCCGATAGCGCCTGATAAGGCCCTTGTTTCACTTCGAACACCACGCCGCCCGGATCAACCGACAGCACGGCATGCCAGGTAAACGCCGGCATCTCCAGTACTTTGGTTTCTTCGCCAAGCAGGGTGCGTTGGGTGACCACGCCGTCCTCGTTAAACTGCAACACCACAAAGCGGCCGCGCAGCGGCGTCAGCAGTTCCCAGGTTTGCGGATGGCGGTGGGGGCGGATATAGGTGCCGGGTTCCATGGCAATCGCCAGCCGTTGCACCGGGTCGCTCAACTCTTCGTGTAAGGTACGGTGCGCGCGCAGGCGTGCCACTTTAGCAGCCTGTTCACTCATCGCCGTCAGGTCGTGGGCGGTAATCTGTTTCATCAGTAAAGTCCGCAAGCTTATCGTGGCCTAATCTTAGCAACATTCCTGTGCGTGGTCAGAGATCGCCGCGACTATTTCGTTACTGTTTATCGTGGATTAAGCCGATTCAGCCCCATGGGTTATGGCGATGAATTGTTGCGCAATTATCGAACCTAACCGGTTGACAGACTTTTTCTTCTCGGCGTAACATGCGCGCACTATTATCAATGAGGACATACGCCTTGGACACACCCAGTAGATACTGGCTCACTGACCTGGACAACAACAGGTACAACTTCTAAGGCTATCCCATTGAGCTGATAGCCTTCGTGGTTGTCGGCGACCGCTTATGTGTCGCTATGAGTCAGATCCTTCATGGTCTGAAACAAGCTGGTGATACAACATCCCCCCTGTTTCTGTGCTTCCACGCGTTGTTTACCCCTGTCACCCCAAGGGAGTTTTAGCAGATGCTGAGCGCGTTTAAATTAGAGAACAGCCGCCTGTCCCGTCTGGAGTTGGATGACTCCGATGATCTCACTACGTCACTGTGGGTTGACCTGGTTGAGCCGGAAGAAGGCGAACGTGAGCGCGTGCAAAACGAGCTGGGCCAAAGCCTGGCAACACGCCCGGAGCTGGATGATATCGAAGCCTCCGCGCGTTTCTTTGAAGACGAAGACGGCCTGCATATTCACTCCTTCTTCTATTTTGAAGATGCGGAAGACCATGCCGGTAACTCCACCGTGGCTTTCACCATTCGCGATGGCCGCCTGTATACCTTGCGTGAGCGCGAGTTGCCGGCGTTTCGCCTGTACCGCATGCGCGCCCGTAACCTGACGATGGTTGACGGCAACGCCTACGAGCTGTTGCTGGATCTGTTCGAAACCAAGATTGAGCAGCTGGCGGACGAGATTGAAAACGTCTACAGCGATCTGGAAAAGCTCAGCCGGGTGATCATGGAAGGCCACCAGGGCGATGAATACGACGAGGCGCTGTCGACGCTGGCCGAGCTGGAAGATATCGGCTGGAAAGTCCGTTTGTGCCTGATGGATACCCAACGTGCGCTGAACTTCCTGGTGCGTAAGGCGCGGTTGCCGACCGGTCAGTTGGAACAGGCGCGTGAAGTGCTGCGCGACATCGAATCCCTGCTGCCGCATAACGAATCTCTGTTCCAGAAAGTGAACTTCCTGATGCAGGCGGCGATGGGCTTTATCAATATCGAACAGAACCGCATCATCAAGATCTTCTCGGTGGTTTCGGTGGTGTTCCTGCCGCCCACGCTGGTGGCCTCAAGCTACGGGATGAACTTTGAGTTTATGCCGGAGTTGAAGTGGTCGTTCGGTTATCCTGGCGCCATCAGCCTGATGATCCTGGCGGGGCTGGCCCCCTATCTGTACTTCAAACGCAAGAACTGGCTGTAACCTGACGGGCGACCCTGTTCGCCCGATATTTCTGCTGCTGCCAAAGATTAGCCTGCTAAATGAGGGTAGAATGCCCGCTTAGCTTATCTGTCCTTAAGGCGTGCGTGTCGATGGAGAAGTTCCCCCGCTTGATTCAATGGTTGATCCTGCTGCTGGCTTCGCTGGTGCTGGGATTTGGCCTGCAAACTTTCCATATTCCCGCTGCGCTGTTACTGGGGCCGATGATTGTCGGCGTGGCCATGGGGTTGTTGGGGGCCTCGGTTCGCATTCCCGGTTACCTGTTTATCGCCGCCCAGGCGGTGCTGGGTTGTATGATTGCACAAAGCCTTTCTCCCGCTATTCTCACGCCGTTACTCGACGACTGGCCGCTGGTGCTGCTGGTGCTGATCGCTACGCTGCTGGCCAGTGGCATTTCCGGCTGGTGTCTGGTGCGTTTTAGCAGCTTGCCTGGGCCGACCGGTGCCTGGGGCTCATCGCCTGGCGGAGCGTCGGCGATGGTGGCAATGGCCGGGGATTTTGGCGCGGACGTTCGACTGGTGGCCTTTATGCAGTATCTGCGGGTGCTGTTTGTCGCGACCGCAGCCGCTATGGTGGCCCGCATTGGGCTGGGTGATGAGGCGGGGCACGGTAGTGCGGCGCTGGAGTGGTTTCCGTCGTTGGACTGGCGCTTCCCGGCAACGCTGGGTGTGGCCATTGTCGGTGCCTGGTTGGGCCCCCGGCTGCGCATTCCTTCCGGTGCACTGTTGTTGCCGATGATCATCGGTGCGGCACTGCATTCCAGCGGTACTATGGCGCTGCAGGTGCCGGAATGGCTGTTGGCGTTGGCCTATACGTTGATTGGCTGGAGCGTCGGGCTGCGTTTTACCCGGCCGATATTTTTGCTGGCATTGCGGACTCTGCCGCAGATGGTGGTGTCGATCGTCGCGCTGATGCTGTTTTGCGGCCTGCTGGCGTGGATGCTGACGCACTTTCTGCCGGTAGATCTGATGACGGCCTATCTGGCGACCAGTCCGGGCGGGTTGGATACCGTGGCCATCATTGCGGCGGGCAGCCGGGTGGATATGTCTTTTGTGATGGCGATGCAGACGCTGCGGCTGTTCACGATTCTGCTGACGGGGCCGGCGATGGCGCGGTTTATTTCCAACCACGCCACGCCGGCCTCAACTTAGCTCTGGCATCAACGCAGTTTACGTTGGGTGTAGAGCGCGTCGAGGATAAACAGCAGCAGCGCCGCCCAGATAAAGCCGAAGGTGACCAGTTTGTCCTGACCGATGGTTTCACCGTAGAAGGTGACGGCCAGCAGGAACATCAGCGTAGGGCCAAGGTACTGGAAGAAGCCGAGCGTCGACAGGCGCAGACGGGTGGCTGCAGCGGTAAAGAACAGCAGCGGTATGGTGGTGACGATACCGGCGGCCACCAGCAACAGGTTCAGCGACCAGGCATTGGCCCCGAGGTGGCTGGTCGGGCTGTCAGCGAACAGGAACAGATAGGCCGCTGCCACGGGTAGCAGCCAAAGGGTTTCGATCAGCATACCGGTCTGCGCATCGATGGCGATCTTCTTGCGTAGCAGGCCGTAGAAGGCAAAGCTGAATGCCAACCCCAGGCCGATAATCGGTAGCGAACCGAACTGCCATAGCTGGATCAGTACGCCCGCGAAAGCCAGTGCCACCGCCAACCACTGCATCCGGCGGAAGCGTTCGCCCAGGAACAACATCCCCAGCAGCACGTTCACCAGCGGATTAATGAAATAGCCCAGGCTGGCTTCCAGCATATGGTGGTTATTCACCGCCCAAATGAACAGCAACCAGTTGCCGCCGATCAGCACTGCGGTCACCGCCAGCAGCAGCAGCCGTTTGCGGTCGTGGCAGGCGGCACGCACCTTCGGCCAGTTACGGCCCAGCGAGATCAGCGCCAGCATAAAGAAGAAGGACCAAATCACTCGATGGGTGAGGATCTCATCGGCGGGTACCTGTTGGATCAGCTTGAAATAAGCCGGGGCGATACCCCAAATAAAATAGGCGGCCAGAGCAAAGAAGATGCCCTGCCGTGTTTGCTGTGCGTCCATGACGTTACTCGGATGGGTAAAACGGAGATGCGGTGAGTGTACTGAAGACCCTCACCGCACACAATCACCCGACCAGGTAGGTGGCGGTGGCGCTGGCGATATGCAGGCCATCGTGGTTATGCAGTTCAACGCGGGCGACCGCGACTTTATTGCCACTGCGCAAGACGCTGGCGGCAGCGACGAAATGTTCGCCACGGCCAGGGCGCAGGTAGTCAACGCGCAGATCGATAGTCCCCATACGCGAAAGACGGGTGGCGACTTCTTCTTCGATCAACGGATCCAGACGCATTAACACGCTGCCGGCGCATGCCAGGCCAGCGGCGACGTCCAGCACTGAGGCGATCACCCCACCGTGCAGGATTTTCTGGGCGGCATTGCCCACCAGCTTGGGCTGATTGGTAAAACTCAGCTCCACATAGTCGTCGTCAAAGCGGCGCAGCTCTAAGCCCAGCTCGCGATTAAACGGCATGTGATAAACAAAGATTTCGCCAATCTTCTGGCGGGCGGCTTCAAGTGTCAGTGGTGTGGTAGACATAAATACCCATTTTTTTCTGTGTAGTAGGGGAAGCTAACTGGTCAGTCCAGGTTAACTGTTTGTTGATATTATGCCTATATTTTGTTGCTTTCCAGACTAATCCAATAAATACACGTCACACTGCTGTAAAACCGCCTTTGTGTGTAAAATGGCCTGTTTTTATTTCAGAATTTGTCAATTTTGTTGGGGTGAGGAACGTTATGCGCATTTTGTCAGGGTTCATTTTGGCCACGCTGGCGGCGGCACCGCTGGTTCAGGCGGAAGAAGCCAAAGAGCAGCAAATTCATGATAAACCGGCGGTGCGCGGCAGCATTATTGCCAACATGCTGCAGGATCACGACAACCCATTCACGCTGTATCCGTATGAAACCAACTACGTGCTGTACACCGATACCAGCAATATCAACAAAGAGGCCATCAAGTCCTATAACTGGGCCGATAATGCGCGCAAGGATGAAGTGAAGTACCAGCTCAGCCTGGCTTTCCCGCTGTGGCGTGGCATTCTTGGTGACAACTCGGTGCTCGGTGCCTCTTATACTCAACGTTCCTGGTGGCAGCTTTCCAACCACAGTGAATCCTCGCCGTTCCGCGAGACCAACTACGAACCGCAGGTGTTCCTGGGGTGGGCGACCGATTACAGCTTCGCTGGCTGGACACTGCGTGATGTTGAAGTCGGTTTGAACCACCAGTCCAACGGCCGCTCGGATCCCACCTCCCGCAGTTGGAACCGCGGCTATGCGCGCTTTATGGCACAAAACGGCAACTGGCAGGTGGATCTCAAACCCTGGTTCCGCTTCTCGGAAAGCGACAGCAGCGACGACAACCCGGATATCACCAAATACATGGGCTATTACCGCCTGAAAGTCGGTTATGCCTGGGGTGACAGCGTGTTCAGCGTCGACAGCCACTACAACTGGAACAGCGGCTACGGCGGTGCAGAAATGGGCTGGAGCTACCCGATCAGCAAGCACGTGCGTTTCTATACTCAGGTGTTCAGCGGCTATGGCGAATCCTTGATTGATTACAACTTCCGGCAGACACGGGTTGGCGTTGGTGTCATGCTTAACGATATTATGTAGTCCGGCCGTCATCAAGGCGTCGCTACACAGCAAAAAATGGGGAAGTGTGTGTCAACCGCAGCAGTGATAAACAAAGAGTTGCTGGCCGAACAGGTATTACGCGATACCTTCGGCTACCAGCAATTCCGACCGGGTCAACAAACGATTATCAACACGGCGATCGGTGGGCAGGATTGCCTGGTTGTCATGCCGACCGGCGGCGGTAAATCGTTGTGCTACCAAATCCCGGCGCTGGTGATGGATGGCCTGACGTTAGTGGTTTCCCCTTTGATCTCGCTGATGAAAGATCAGGTCGATCAACTGCTGGCCTATGGCGTCGCCGCCGCCTGCTATAACTCGACGCAAACGCGCGAGCAGCAGCTCGAGGTAATGGCGGGCTGTCGCAGTGGCCAGATCAAAATGCTGTATATCGCCCCCGAGCGGCTGATGATGGACAGTTTCCTCGATCAGCTCGGTGGCAATCCGCCGGCCTTGCTGGCGGTGGATGAGGCGCACTGTATTTCGCAGTGGGGCCACGATTTCCGTCCTGAATACCGCGCATTGGGGTTGTTGAAGCAACGCTTCCCGAACATGCCGGTGATCGCCCTGACCGCCACCGCCGATGAATCCACCCGTGGCGATATCGTGCGCCTGCTGGCGCTGCAGGATCCGCTGGTGCAGGTCAGCAGCTTTGACCGCCCCAATATCCGCTATACGCTGGTGGAGAAGTTTAAACCGCTCGACCAACTGTGGCGCTTCGTGCAGGACCAACGTGGCAAGAGCGGCATTATTTACTGCAACAGCCGCGCCAAGGTAGAAGACACTACGGCACGTCTGCAAAGCCGCGGGCTGAGCGTGGGGGCCTACCATGCCGGGCTGGATAACGACCGCCGTGCGCAGGTACAGGAAGCGTTCCAGCGCGACGATTTGCAGGTGGTGGTTGCCACCGTCGCTTTTGGTATGGGCATTAACAAACCCAACGTGCGCTTTGTGGTGCACTTTGATATCCCGCGCAATATCGAATCTTACTATCAGGAAACCGGCCGCGCCGGTCGTGATGGCTTACCGGCCGAAGCGATCCTGCTGTATGACCCGGCTGATATGGCCTGGCTGCGCCGCTGTCTGGAAGAGAAACCCGCCGGACAGCAACTGGATATAGAGCGCCACAAGCTGAACGCCATGGGCGCTTTTGCTGAAGCGCAAACCTGCCGCCGCCTGGTGCTGCTCAACTATTTTGGCGAAGGCAAACACCAAAACTGCGGCAACTGCGATATCTGTCTGGATCCCCCCAAGCGTTACGATGGGCTGGAAGATGCGCGCAAGGCGCTGTCCTGCGTGTACCGTGTCGGCCAGCGTTTCGGACTGGGATATATTGTCGAAGTGCTGCGTGGTTCCAATAACCAGCGCATCCGTGAATACGGGCACGAGAAACTGCCGGTGTACGGCATCGGCCGTGAGCAAACCACCGAGCACTGGACCAGCGTATTGCGTCAGTTGATCCACCTGGGCTTTATCACCCAGAACATCGCCATGCACTCGGCGCTACAATTGACCGAGTCTGCGCGGCCGGTGCTGCGTGGCGAGCTGGAGCTGCAACTGGCAGTGCCGCGTATCCAGAGCCTGAAGGCGCGCAGCAGTGCCAACCAGAAATCCTACGGCGGCAATTACGATCGCAAGCTGTTTGCCAAACTGCGCAAGCTGCGTAAATCGATTGCCGACGAAGAAAATATCCCGCCTTATGTGGTGTTTAACGATGCCACGCTGCTGGAAATGGCGGAGCAGATGCCCATCAAGGCCGGTGACCTGTTGAGCGTTAACGGTGTCGGTCAGCGCAAGCTGGAGCGTTTTGGCGCTCCGTTTATGGCGATGATCCGCGATCACCTCGATAATGATGAAGATTAAGGGCAATAAATCATGCTGATGCTGTTTCTGACCGTGGCGCTGGTGCACCTGATTGCGCTGATGAGCCCGGGGCCGGACTTCTTTTTTGTTTCGCAAACCGCCGCCAGTCGCTCACGTCGTGAGGCGATGATGGGCGTGATGGGCATTTCACTGGGTATCGTGGTGTGGGCGGGCGTAGCGTTGATGGGCCTGCACCTGATCCTGCAAAAAATGGCCTGGCTGCATCAGATTATCATGCTCGGCGGTGGGATTTACCTGTGCTGGATGGGTTGGCAACTGTTGCGTTCCGCCCGTTCCCAAAATGCACAGTCGGTGCCTGCGCCAGAGGTGAAAGTGGCCTTGCCGAAGCCTGGGCGCAGCTTTATCCGTGGCTTTCTGACCAACCTGTCGAACCCCAAGGCAGTTATCTATTTCGGCAGCGTGTTTTCACTGTTTGTGGGTGACGACGTCGGTGCCGGCGCACGCTGGGGTTTGTTCCTGCTGATCATTGCCGAGACTTTTGTCTGGTTCAGCCTGGTGGCGGTGGTGTTTGCATTGCCGACCATGCGTCGTGGCTATCAGCGACTGGCTAAGTGGATCGACGGGCTGGCGGGCGTGCTGTTTACCGGTTTCGGTTTACACCTTATTTTTACCCGCTAACCACCGCCGCAGAAAATTTGAAGGCCGAACAGTCATGTTCGGCCTTTTTGCTTTATGCCTTGCGTGCCGTAGCCAGCAACCCGGCCACCAGAATAAACAGCGAGCCAAAGATGCGGTTCAGCAACTGCATTTGGCGCGGTGTTTTCAGCCAGCCGGCAATGCGAGTGGCCAGGGTGGCGTAACCAATCATCACGATGATATCGACCACCACAGTCGTGACGCCGAGCACCAGGTACTGTTCGGCCTGCGGCTGGTTGGGCAAAATAAACTGCGGGAACAGCGCGGCCAAAAATACGATGCTCTTCGGATTGGTCAAATTGACCAGGATAGCGCGGCGGAACAGGCGACGGCGCGGCATAGTCCCCGCCAGCGTATGCAAGTCCAGCGAACCTGCTGCACGCCACTGTTGAATGCCCAGCCATACCAGATAGGCGGCACCGAACCATTTCAGCATTTCAAACGCCAGCAGCGACTGTGACACCAGCGCGCCCAGACCGATGCCCACCAGCACGATATGCAGGCTCAGCCCGACCTGCAGGCCGGCAATGGATGCCGCTGCGCCGCGATAACCGTGGCTGATACCGGTGCTCATGGTGTTGATCGCCCCTGAACCGGGTGACAGGCTGAGGATAAGGGTTGTCAGAAGATAGGTTAACCACCAGTCCAAGGTCATTGAGGTACTCCCTGAAAGTGCCAATATGTGCAAAATGATGCGGTTTTTGTAAGAATTGAATCACAATACGCTAGTATTATTTCTTGTGCCAGAGGTCACATTTTTACCGCTGGTAGCTCAGGGAAAAGCACTTGATGACGTCGTTTACACTCAGCACTGATGACTGGTTAACGCGTGAAAAGCAGTTTGCTGCTTTCGCCACGGGACCGCTGCTGGATTTTTGGCGGCAGCGTGAGGAGGGCGAGTTCAATGGCGTGGGCGGCGTGCCCATCCGTTTCGTGCGCTTCAGTTCTGCCCGCCATCAGCGAGTGGTGGTGATCAGCCCCGGTCGTATCGAAAGTTACATTAAATATCCTGAGGTTGCCTACGATCTGTTCCATTGCGGCTATGACGTGATGATCCTGGATCACCGAGGGCAAGGCCGTTCCGGTCGTTTGCTGGCTGATACGCACCGTGGTCATGTGATAAACTTTGCCGATTACGTCGACGATTTCGCCCAGTTTTATCAGCAGGAGGTGGTGCCGCACGGTTATCGGCAACACTTTGCGTTGGCTCACTCGATGGGCGGTGCAATTCTGGCACAGTTTCTGGCTCGTCAGCCGCAGGCCTTTGACGCCGCGGCGTTTTGCGCGCCAATGTTCGGCATTTATTTACCGATGCCGGGCTGGATGGCCAACCGCATTCTGAACTGGACGGAGAAGCACCCGGCGGTACGCGATTACTATGCGATAGGCACTGGTCAGTGGCGGCCGCTGCCCTATGTGGTCAACGTGTTGACCCACAGCCGCGAACGCTATCGTCGCTGTTTACGCTATTACGCCGATTATCCCGAGCTACAGGTGGGCGGGCCAACCTACCACTGGGTAAGGGAAAGTCTTCAGGCTGGGCGAGAAATCATCGCCCAGGCGGCTAAAATCACCACGCCGCTATTATTATTGCAGGCCGGTGAGGATCGGGTGGTCGACAACCGTTCCCATCAGGCTTTTTGTCAGGCATTGTCAGACGCGGGCCATCCCTGTGAAGGGGGAAAACCGCAGGTTATCGAAGGCGCACGGCATGAGATCCTGTTTGAGCGGGACGCGATGCGCGCCGAAGCATTGAACGCAATCCTGCGTTTCTTTGCTCAACATTTAGGTGGTACCCCAACCGCCGACCACACCATTAGAGGTTAGAAATTACCGCTATGTATCACGTCGTCGCTTCCGATTTAGATGGCACGCTGCTATCACCCGACCACACTCTGTCACCTTACGCCAAAGAGACGTTGAAGCTGCTGACCCAGCGCGGCGTGCATTTTGTCTTTGCTACCGGCCGTCATCACATCGACGTTGCGCAGATCCGCGATAACCTCGATATCAGCGCCTTTATGATCACCTCCAACGGCGCTCGCGTGCACAACACCGACGGTGAGCTGATTTTCAGCCATAACCTGGCCGAAGACATCGCTCGCGATCTCTACGGTATGCTGCATAACGATCCGGACATCACCACCAACGTTTACCGTAATGACGACTGGTTCATTAACCGCGAAAGCCCGGAACAGAAAGAGTTCTTCCGCGAATCTGTTTTCCAGTACCAATTGTTCGAGCCGGGCCTGCTGGAAACCGACGGCGTGTGCAAGGTGTACTTCACCTGTGAAGATCATGAAAAGCTGCTGCCGCTGGAAGATGCCATCAATGCGCGTTGGGGCGATCGGGTTAACGTCAGTTTCTCGTTCCCAACCTGTCTGGAAGTGATGGCGGGTGGCGTGTCAAAAGGCCATGCGCTGGAAGAAGTGGCCAAGATCATCGGTTATACGCTGAAAGAGTGCATTGCCTTCGGTGACGGTATGAATGATCTGGAAATGCTGTCGATGGCCGGCAAGGGCTGCATCATGCGCGACGCGCATCAGCGCCTGAAGGACAAGCTGCCGGAACTGGAAGTGATTGGCTCCAACGTCGACGATGCGGTGCCGCACTACTTGCGCAAGATGTTCATCGCCTGATATGAAAAGGGCGCCTTGCGGCGCCCTGAATTCGAGAACAACGTTGAGATTAAGCCCGAGATACCCGGGCCTAGCGCACCGAGGGGCGCTCCGGCAGCTAAAGCTGCTACGACCCCTTCGGCACGCTCTCCCTAATAACAGACTTTATTCGTCACCTGGGAGACGTTGATCTTTACTACTTGTGCTGGCCCTGCTTTTGCAGGAATTGCACGCCCTTGTCAGGGAAGTCGGTGAACACGCCGTCAACGCCTGCCTGGTTGTAAATCACGTCATACAGTTGATTCACGTCGGTGACGTAGTTCGGCAGTGCATCGGCACGGATGGTGAAGGGGTGCACCGCCAGCTTATTGGCATGGGCTTCTTTCACCATGTCGGTCAGCACCACCTTGCCCGGCTTGGATTTCTCTGCCACGACCAGCATATGGTAGTCTGGCCCGATGCCATCGGCGTACTGGGCAATCTGCTTCATCGCACCCGGTTTGAACATCCAGTCATAGTCGTATTCCACCCACTTGCCGTCGGCCTTCTGCTCATAGGTTTCCTGCCATTTGTTATAGGCGATCAGCTGGATCAGCTTCAGATCCATGCCCATCTTCGGCTCCAGCTCGGTTTTAATCCGCTTCAGCTCGTTGGCGTCAAAGCATTGCAGATAAACGTTGTCGCCCTTGCCGGTATAACCGTACTGCTTCAGCACCGCCAGCACTTTGCTGGAAATATCCTTGCCTTCCTGATTGTGGAACCACGGCGCTTTGATTTCCGGGTAAATACCGATGTTTTTGCCAGTTGAATGGTTCAGCCCCTGCACAAACTCGATCTCTTCCTGGAAGGTATGGACGCGGAAGTCGGATTTGCCCATCGGGAAACGGCCAGGGTAGCCCTGCACTTTTTTACCGTTTTCGATCTCAAAGCCTTCGGTGAACTTCAACGATTTGATTTCTGCCAGCGTAAAGTCGATGGCGTAATAGCGGCCGTCCTTACGGGCGCGGTCCGGGAAGCGTTCGGCTACGTCGGTGACGCGATCGAGATAGTGGTCATGCAACACCACTAGCTCGTTGTCCTTGGTCATCACCAGATCCTGCTCTAGGAAGTCCGCACCCTGCGCGTAGGCCATGGCCTTCGCCGGCAGAGTGTGTTCCGGCAGATAACCGCTGGCACCCCGGTGGGCGATCACCACCTTGTCGGCGGCCTGTGCGGCGCTGACCATTGAGGTGGCCAGGATAATCCCTGTCAGCAGGGCTTTGACTTGAGTCCGCATTCTGTTGTTCTCCATGTTGTAGGTGGCAAAAAGGCCGCAGCGCGGCCTTTTTGCCCGTCGCCTTTCAAGTTGCAGCGTTGTTACCTGCGCTCACTCACCCCAGTTACTTACTAAAGTAAGCGCCTGGGGATGAGTGAGCTGGCCGCCTAGCTGCAACTCGAAATTCATAGGGCAAAGATGATGCGATAATGCTTAACCGCGTTTGTTGGCAGCGATTTCCGCGTGGTGTTTTTTCTCGCTCAGCATGGTCAACAACAGCAACAATACTGCGCCGACGCTGCCGCCGATCATCACCATAAAGCCACCGTCCCAACCGAAGTAGTCAACGGTGTAGCCGACAATGGCGCTGGCTGCGACCGAACCGCCCAGATAACCGAACAGACCGGTGAAGCCCGCAGCGGTACCGGCCGCTTTCTTCGGCGCCAGTTCCAGTGCGTGCAGACCGATCAACATTACCGGGCCGTAAATCAGGAAGCCGATGGTGATCATACAGGCCATATCGATGCCAGGGTTACCGACCGGGTTGAGCCAGTAAACCACGGTAGCGATGGTCACCAGGGTCATAAAGAACACGCCGGTGGCGCCACGGTTGCCCTTGAACACCTTGTCCGACATCCAGCCACACAGCAGGGTGCCCGGGATACCGGCATATTCGTACAGGAAGTAGGCCCAGGAAGACTTATCCAGCGAGAAGTGCTTCACTTCTTTCAGGTAGGTCGGTGACCAGTCCAGGATGCCGTAACGCAGCAGGTAAACGAACACGTTGGCCACGGCGATGTACCACAGCAGCTTGTTCGGCAGGATGTACTGCATGAAGATTTGCTTGGCGGTCAGCTCTTCTTCCGCTTTCTCACTGTAGTCGTCCGGGTAATCGTTTTTGTATTCTTCGATCGGCGGCAGGCCACAGGATTGCGGGGTGTCACGCATCAATGCAAAGGCGATCAGGGCCACCAGAATGGCACCGAAGGCCGGCATATACAGTGCAGCGTGCCAGTCGTTGAACCAGGCCATGCCCAGCAGGAACAGCAATGGCGGCAGACCGCCACCCACGTTATGGGCGCAGTTCCAGACCGAAACAATGCCGCCGCGCTCTTTCTGCGACCACCAGTGCACCATGGTACGGCCACATGGCGGCCAGCCCATACCCTGGAACCAACCGCACAGGAACAGCAGCACGAACATTACCGCGATGCTCGAAGTCGCCCATGGTACGAAGCCCATGAACAGCATCACTGCGGCAGCCAGGATCAGGCCGGCGGGCAGGAACACTCGGGGGTTGGAGCGGTCAGAAACCGACCCCATGATGAATTTGGAAAAACCATAGGCGATGGAAATACCGGACAGCGCGAAACCGAGGTCACCGCGGCTGAAGCCCTGGTCGATCAAATAAGGCATGGCCAGGGTGAAGTTCTTGCGCACCAGGTAGTAGGCGGCATAACCGAAGAAAATCCCCATAAAAATTTGCCAGCGCAATTTACGGTACAGCGGGTCGACTTTGTCGACCGGCACACGGGAAATGTGTGCTGCCGGCTTAAAAATACTCAACATGAGCGCCTCCGATGGCTTTATCTAGTTATCACATCAATATGACCTTTTACGTTCATTTGATGATTGAGCGGATATCGAATGTGGTGTTTTTTTGTTCCATAACGAACGTCATCCTAGTCAAATCAGCCTGGTGTCGCTGTGATGAATGGCGCAATTGTTACACTTTTATGAAACACCGGCGGATTTTGAGCGATTCGTTAACGTTATGAAATAGAAAAACGCCCAAAAATCGTGATTATGATCACATTCATGGTTTTTTGTGGACATTTGGTTTTCGTTTCTAGTTCGTTATTGTTCCTTATCAAACAAAGACCCCAATGACTGTGGCTCAATAGGCCAATAATCACGGATCCTGAGAGAGCCTCATGAGCAGTCATTCACCGGATAACGAAACGGATGTGATCATCATTGGCGGCGGTGCGACTGGTGCGGGTATTGCTCGTGACTGTGCGCGTCGTGGCCTGCGTTGCATACTGCTGGAGCGCCACGATATCGCCACCGGTGCCACCGGCCGTAACCACGGTCTGCTGCACAGCGGAGCACGCTATGCGGTGACCGACGGTGAGTCGGCGCGCGAATGCATAGAAGAGAACCAAATCCTCAAGCGCATTGCGCATCACTGCATCGAGCGTACCGATGGGCTGTTTATCACGCTGCCGCAGGATTCGCTGGCCTACCAACAACAGTTCATTGTCTCCTGCCACAGCGCTGGTATCAAAGCCGAAGCAATTGACCCGCAGTTGGCGCTGCGCCTGGAGCCGGCCGCCAACCCGGCGCTGATCGGTGCGGTGCGGGTGCCGGACGGCACTGTCGACCCCTTCCGTCTGACCGCCGCCAATATGCTCGATGCCCGTGAGCACGGTGCGCAGATCCTCACTTATCATCAGGTGGTCGGTTTACTTCGCGCGGGCGATCGCGTAACCGGCGTGCGCGTTTTCGACCATCAATCGGCACGCCACTACGATATTCACGCCGAGGTGGTGGTCAACGCGGCCGGTATCTGGGGCCAGCAGATTGCGGAATATGCCGATCTGCGCATTCGTATGTTCCCGGCTAAGGGCGCTCTGCTGATCCTCGGCCATCGCATCAATAACATGGTGATCAACCGCTGCCGCAAACCGGCGGATGCCGACATTTTGGTGCCGGGCGACACCATTTCGGTGATTGGCACCACCTCCACCCACATTGATTATGACCAGATCGACAACATGCTGGTGACGCCGCAGGAAGTGGACATTCTGATCCGTGAGGGGGCGCTGTTGGCGCCGGAACTGGCGCAGACCCGTATTCTGCGCGCCTATGCCGGTGTGCGGCCGCTGGTGGCCAGCGATGACGACCCCAGCGGTCGCAATGTCAGCCGTGGCATCGTGCTGCTCGATCATGCCAGCCGCGATGGGCTGGAAGGCTTTATCACCATTACCGGCGGCAAGTTGATGACCTACCGGCTGATGGCGCAATGGGCGACCGATAAAGTGTGTGAAAAGCTTGGGTTAGACAGCCCCTGTACCACCGCGCAGGAAGCCTTGCCCGGCTCCCGTCAGTCGGCGGAAGAGACGGTGCGCAGCGTGGTTTCCCTGCCTGCCAGCATTCGTGGTTCGGCGGTTTATCGCCACGGCGATCGTGCCAGTCAGGTACCGGCCGGCGATCGGCTGGATAACAGCCTGGTGTGTGAATGTGAAGCGGTCACCGCCGGTGAAGTGCGCTATGCGGTTAACTCCCTTACCGTCAATAACCTGGTCGATCTGCGCCGCCGTACCCGTGTCGGCATGGGCACCTGCCAGGGAGAACTCTGCGCCTGCCGTGCCGCCGGGTTGCTGACGCGTTTTAACGTCACCACCCCGCAGCAGTCGATCGATCAGCTATCGCATTTCCTCAACGAACGTTGGAAAGGAGTAAGGCCGATCGCCTGGGGTGATGCATTGCGTGAAAGTGAATTTACCAGTTGGGTTTACCAGGGATTGTGCGGGCTCGATGCCCGGGGGGAACAGGAGGCCGATGATGCGATTTGACGTAGTGGTGATTGGCGGCGGCCTGGCGGGCATGACCTGTGCCATTCGGCTGGCGGAACAGGGCAAGCGTTGCGCCGTGGTCAGCTCAGGCCAAAGCGCGCTCTATTTTTCATCCGGATCGCTGGATCTGCTGGCGCAGCTACCCGACGGCACCCCGGTAACCTCACCCCTGGCGGCAATGCCGGCGCTTGCGCTACAGGCACCACGGCATCCTTATGCGCTGATAGGTGCCGAACGGGTGGCGGCACTGTCGGACAACGCAGCTCAGCTGCTGCAGCGCTGTGGGTTGAGCCTGCAGGGCAGCAGTGAACGTAATCATCTGCGGGTTACGCCATTAGGCACGCGCCGGGCGACCTGGCTCAGTCCTCAGGCCATCCCGATCACGCCGCTGGACGGCGAACTGCCGTGGAAAAGTATCGCGGTGATTGGCATCGAAGGATTTTTGGATTTTCAGCCACAGTTGGCCGCCAGTTCCCTGACGCAGAGCCTGGGTATCCAGGCGGAAGTCGCTTATATGCACTTGCCGTCGCTCGACCGGCTGCGCAACAACCCCAGTGAGTTCCGGGCGGTGAATATTGCCAGGGTGCTGGATCTGCCGGAAAACCTGACGTCGATGGCGGACGAGGTGAGCCGATTGGCCGGTGATGCCGAGGCGATTTTCCTGCCCGCCTGTCTGGGGCTGGAAAATGATAGCTCACTGGCAGCACTGCAGATGGCGGTGGGTAAACCGATCCGTCTGTTGCCGACGTTGCCGCCTTCGGTACTGGGCATGCGCCTGCACCAGGCCCTGCGTTCGCGTCTGCAGCAACTGGGCGGCGTGTTCATGCCGGGTGACAGCGTGCTGCGGGCGGATATCGAAGCCGGGCGAGTCACTGGCCTCTATACCCGCAACCACACCGATATTCCGTTGCTGGCGCAACAGGTGGTGTTGGCCAGCGGCAGCTTTTTCAGCAACGGGCTGGTGGCGGACTTCGAGGGCATACGTGAGCCGGTGTTTGGGCTGGATGTCGACAGCCGGGCGGATCGCGCAGACTGGAGCCACCGCAATCTGTTTGCTCCGCAGCCTTACCTGCAATTTGGGGTACGCACCGATGAGCGGCTGCGGGCCTTAAGGCAGGGGGAGCCGCTGAGCAACCTGTATGCCATCGGTGCAGTGACCGGCGGCTATGATCCCCTGCAGCAGGGCTGCGGTGCGGGTGTTTCGCTGATTGGGGCGTTGTACGTCGCGCAACAGATTGCGGCACAGGAGGAGCGTCCATGAGCCTGCAGAAAGACAACAGCTTTGAAAACTGCATCAAGTGCACCGTCTGCACCACCTATTGCCCGGTGGCCAAAGTCAATCCGCTCTACCCAGGGCCCAAACAGGCAGGGCCGGACGGCGAGCGCCTGCGGCTGAAGGATCCGGCGCTGTATGACGAAGCGCTGAAGTATTGCACCAACTGCAAACGCTGTGAGGTGGCCTGCCCGTCCGACGTCAAAATCGGCGACATCATTCAGCGCGCTCGTGCCGACTTTGCCCAGAGCAAACCCACGCTGCGCGACGCCATCCTCAGTCATACCGACCTGATGGGGTCGCTGTCGACGCCGTTTGCGCCGATTGTGAACGCCGCTACCGGGCTAAAGCCGGTGCGTGCCCTGCTCGACAAGGCGTTGAAAATTGACCATCGGCGTGAACTGCCAAAGTACTCGTTCGGCACCTTCCGCCGCTGGTATCGCCAGCAGGCTCAGGCCCAACAGCGTTATGCCGAGCAGGTGGCGTTCTTCCACGGCTGCTTCGTCAATTACAACCACCCGCAACTGGGTAAGGATCTGATCAAGGTCTTTAATGCGATGGATATTGGCGTGCAGTTGCTGAAACGCGAGAAATGCTGCGGCGTGCCGCTGATCGCCAATGGCTTTATCGCCCAGGCCAAAAAACAGGCCAGGGTGAATGCCGAATCGCTGCACGAGGCGGTGCTGGAGCGGGGTATCCCTGTGGTGGCGACCTCTTCCAGCTGCACTTTTACCCTGCGCGATGAATATCCGCATTTGCTGGAGGTAGACACTTCGGCGGTGCGTGAACGGGTGGAGCTGGCGACGCGCTATCTGTACCGCCTGCTCAATCAGGGACGCCAGTTACCGCTGAAACACACACCGCTGCGGGTGGCCTACCATACGCCATGCCATATGGAGAAAATGGGCTGGACTGCCTATACGCTGGAGCTGTTGCGACAGATACCGGGGCTGGAGCTGGTGGTGCTGGATTCGCAGTGCTGTGGCATTGCCGGCACCTATGGATTTAAATCGGAGAATTATGAGACGTCGCAGGGCATTGGTGCGTCGCTGTTCCGTCAAATAGAGGAAAGCGGGGTGGACCTGGTGGTCACGGACTGCGAAACCTGCAAATGGCAAATCGAGATGTCGACCAGCAAGCGCTGCGAGCATCCGATCACCCTGCTGGCGCAGGCATTGGCATAGGGCGCAGCGGGCTGCGCCCAGAGTAAGATTACTTGTTCAGTTTCAGCGTTTTGATGATGCCTTCGGCTTCGCTCTGCGCCTGCTGCTGGTTATCCGCCGGCAGCGTCACCTGAATGGTCAGCATGTTGTTGTCCAGCGTGCCGATCAGGATAGAAGAATAGGCTTTCTCGCCGCCGCTGGTGATGATGCTGTCCAACTGACGCAGCGGTACGCCGTTAACGTCGATGGCTTTGTTGGTGATCACCTGCAGGTTGGCATCGCGCGAGCGCTGGGTATCTTCCAGACGCTTGCTCAGGGTTTCCAGGTTGTCGGCTGTTTTATCGCCAAGGATCACGATCAGTGCGCGCTGGCCGGTACTGTCGGCGTAAACGTGCATGTTATTCGCCTGATTGCCCAGCTTGCCACTTTGGTCCGCCATGCCCACCGGCAGGGTGAACGCCAGCTTGCCATCCAGCAAGCTCACCTGTTGCCCGGCCGGGGCGCTGGCCGCGGCATCACCTGCCGACGCCTTGGTGTCTTTGGTCTCGCCGTCACAGGCCGCCAGGCCAAGCACTAACAGGCTGATACCCATCAATTTTGCTACTTTACGCATTGGGCTTCCTTCTTCCTTTCAGGTAGGGTTTCACTGCCTTATCGCAACCTATTCCAGGTTGAAATGCAAGGCAGATGTTGTCACAAGGTTTTCTCAAGTAATAGCCGATAATCAGCCACTTCGCCTTTCTTTTCCAGCTGAACAATCTGATAGTGATGGCCGATGAGCATCATCAGCATCGCGCGGAACTGATTGCGCGTTTTTACAGTCAGTCGCTGGTAACCCTGAGCCCGGGCCCAACGTTCCTGTTCAACCAGCAGTCTTTGCGCGATCCCATGGCGACGAAACGCCGGCAGCACACCCCCCAGCCAGCTGTAAAACACCTTTTCCTGCTGTTGATAACCGAGTTTGAAACCGGCCGGCTGACCGTCGATCTCGGCGACCAGTGCGTTAACCGCAGCGGACCCAATACGCCGCTGCAAATCGGCCAGGCTGTGCAAACTGCCGAATTCGGGGATTTGTTGATAAAGGCGGTGAATTTCTTCGAGGGTGGCGTGGCGGATGGTGATGGTCATTGCGGCCTCCGGGTCGGTGAGGCCGCCAATGATAACACGGGTTAGCCTGCTTGCAGGCTGCCGTCGTCCTGGCGGGCGGCGATGCGCTTAAGCAGCATATTCAGCAGTACGCCATACATCGGCAGGAAGAACAACAGGCAGATCAGCACTTTGAAGCTGTAGTCCACCAGGGCAATCTCAACCCAGTTGTTGGCCATAAAGGCGTCGCTGCTCTTGTAGAACGCAATAAAGAAGAACGACAGCGTATCGCTGATATTGCCGAGGAACATGGCGGCGGCAGGGGCAACCCACCAGGCACTGCGCTGACGCAGGCGGTTGAAAACGTGAACGTCGAGGATTTGGCCGAGTACATAAGCCATAAAGCTGGCGACGGCGATACGCGCCACAAACAGATTAAAGCTGCCCAGTGCGGCAAAGCCCTGCCATTCACCCTGATAGGTCACGGTGGAGATCACGTACGAAATGAACAACGCCGGTACCATCACCGAAAGAATGATGCGTCGTGCCAGCGGAGCGCCAAAAATTCGCACCGTCAGATCGGTAGCCAGGAAGATGAACGGAAAGGTAAAAGCCCCCCAGGTGGTATGAAAGCCGAAAATGGACATCGGCAACTGCACCAGGTAGTTACTGGAGGTAATGATGACAATATGGAACAGCGATAGCCAGACTAACGCGGTAAGGCGCTGCCGAGCAGTAAACGAATACATGTTGTAGCCTTTTTAATAGTGGGGTGAGGGAACCCAAATTGATACCCGTCGTCTTTCAAGTTGCAGCGTTGTTACCTGCACTCGCTAACCCCAGTTACTTACTTAAGTAAGCGCCTGGGGATGAGCGAGCTGGTCGCCTAGCTGCAACTTGAAAGCCATAGGGTATCGTTATCAAAGCAGCGAAATAAGCTGCGCGGCCGCATGATACGCGTTTGCGCAACCAATGCAATGGTTAAATTTAACGCAAACGTTAACGCATCTTGCGCAGAAAAACTACCGGCGTAAACTAGGCGCTGATGAGATGCGGCGAGCGTACGCCGATCGCTTTTGACCGAGAAAAATTGCATGACTGACTTATTTGCCCAGGCCGACCAGACGCTTGATGCGCTGGGGCTGCGCTGTCCGGAACCGGTAATGATGGTACGTAAAACCGTGCGCCATATGGATGACGGTGAAACGCTGCTGATTATTGCTGATGATCCGGCTACCACCCGCGACATTCCGGGTTTCTGCCGCTTTATGGAACACACGCTGGTGGCGCAGGAAACCGACACCGCGCCTTACCGCTATTTATTGCGTAAAGGCGTTGAACGTTAATAACCATTTGTTTACTTAGCGCTTTTGAAATATTTGCTGTGCGTCCAATGCACGAGCATGCAATGCCAATCCATTGAAGTCCGGCGGGCGGTAATAGTGGAGCGGAGCCGGTAGATTGCGCATGGCATCCGTCGGCCAGAGCTGCAGCTCGCCCAGGTTTGCCAGCCTGAATCCCTGAACCTGTAGCGGTAACATCAGACGTTGTGGGGCGGTATTTTCGCATGGGGGCAGTGCGGGCAGGCGGTTGCTAGCGGTGGTGTAATCCCGTTTTAACACCAGAAATTTCTCCGGCACCCGGCGGTGGCTGTCCCACCAGTCACCGTCAATACCGTCAAACTGCCGCTGGGTTGCCGTGATCGACACGGCGCCAAGCTGGTGCAAGGAAAGAGGGAGCAGCGCCTCCATGGCGCTGTTGTAGGCGGTGAGCGATACCGCTTGCCCTTGCAAGATAGCGTCAATCGCCAGGCGAGACCCCAGCAGGTTGGAATACAAATCTTCCGGTGAAAAAGCCGAGATCTCCTCAGGAAAACCCGGTACGGACCGGTAACCATACCATTGTGCTATCTCATGCCAGGCTGCCAGTTGAAAGGCGAGATCCCCTGCCAAATAGGCTGCCAGCGTGTAGCGCTGTGCTGCATCCTGAGGTGGCATAAAGGCATTCAGTTGTATGCGTCGTTTGGCCAGCTCAGGACTCAGGTCGATAAACCCCGGCTGGCCCAGCCGGGGTAAAAGCTGGCTGAACAGGAAGAGGGTATTGTCGGCGGTATCACGTACGTGAGCGATATCGATAAATCCCCCCCGATGGCTGTATATCAATCCCAATTGTTCACTGCCAAACCCCAGCAAGTTGCTGATGGCGTTGAAAGCGCTGTCGTTATAGTGATGGGTGCCAAGCCGGTCTGCATCCACCACGTTACTCAACTGATAAAACGGCACTGGGATGCCCAAGGCTTGCGCTTTGAGGTTATAACCAAAGGCGCAGCAGGGGCGTAAACCGTCCGGCGGTGACAGAGGCGCGGTCACCGGCCAGGCTATCCGGCTTTCGCGGGTGGGTTGCGAGGTGAGCAGCGTTTCCAGTTGCTTGGCGGGCAGCATAGGGGCAAACAACAGAAATAGCAGCACAACAGAACGCATTAAAAAGCCTCCCCAACCTGAAAGTAAAATCCGCTGCTTCCACGCCCGATCCCAAAATCGAGCCGTACGTTCATTTGCGGTTTGAATTCAAAGCGATAACCCGCACCCAGCGTGGGTAACCAGGGCCCTTGGCCCAGATCGCCGGCCTTATCGCTTAGCGTTCCGGCTCCGGCCCAAAGCACATAACCGTGCCGCCAGTTCAACTTGCGACGGTACTCTATCTGGCTGCTGAACACATTCCTGTCGCGGTAGCGGCCTTGATAATAGCCACGCATTCGTTTGTCATCGCCCAGCTCAGACAATCTGTCCCAGGGGATATCGCCAGTGGTTAGGCGGCTGTAGGCATCAAACGCCAACACGCTTTTCGCACTTAAACTGTGATAGGCATTGTATTGACTCTCAACGGCATTGAAACGACTGTCGCCGCCCAATTCCGGTGCAAAATAAGTGTCGCTCAGACGAATAAACTGGCCGCGTGTGGCATTAGAAACGAAATCACGCGTATCGTAATTCAGCGAACCGCTGATCCCCGAGCTTAACGATGAAACCCCGGCTTTTTGGGCCCTGAACAGGCTGCTGTCACCCTCTTCAGTTTTGCTGGCGTGCGTTGAGGACAAATCCCAGCCAATCCCTGCGTAGGTTGCATTTGCAATGCGGTACAGCAGCTGTGGTGCTATCTGAAATGACTGCTGAGTATACTTTTCCTTGTTACCGTCGTTATGCCCAGCCTGGTAGCCGGTGCCCCAGAAGTAGGTAGGCATATTATTGAGCGAACCGTCGGCAAAGAAGCGCCATTGGTCTTCAGCGAAAAAACTGTGGTTTTGAAAACCGACACCAAAGGCTCCGGTCGAGCTGAAAAATCCTTTTAACGCCAGCGTCGAATTTTGACTGATGCTGTCATGGCGGTCCGGTCGGTATATCCCTACCACGGCAGTGCCGATGCCAAGACCGAGTTCTGGAGTATAAAACGGGCCGGGCAAGATACCCCAATCGATGGTTTTACTGCTGTCGAAATGGTTGTTAGACCCCAGAGGGGCCAACATTTCATCTATTTGTTGATGTGACAACAGAGCGGCATGGGCACCGGACAGCAGAACCAACAAGACCAGGGGCAAACTGCGAATCGATATCGCCATCAGAAGCGATATTCACCCGAGACCATAAAGCTGTTGCGTTGGCTAAAGCCAAACTCGGTCAACACGTTAAAGTGTCGTGTGATCTCATATTGTGTACCAAGCAAGATATTCCAGGGGGATTGCAGATGCTGTTTTACCTCGAAACGACCTTCACCTTTCTGATTGGCCAGGGCCATCAGGGACTGAAGTTCTGCCGGCATTCTTAAATCAGACAGGCTGCCTTTGAACTCTTGCTGCACGTCCTGATACATGGTGCCGACCCAGAGGTTTAGATGAGTCTGCCCACTGATACCGGGCACCAGGAAGCGGTAACCTACGCGAGGGGATACCGTAAGTGCGGAAATTTGGCCATCAAGGATATCGAAATTGGTGCGGGTGTAGTTGGTATCAACCGAGGCGAACCAGTTCTCATATCCCCCGACTATCGTGGCACCTGCGCCGTAAGTGGTGCCCTTGAAATCGAGTTTGAAATCCAGATCGCGCAATGTCCCTTGTTTATTCATGCCATGTACGACATTGGCGATGATTTTTTCCATCATTTCTGTGTGCTGGCTGGGATCGGCATCAACGGAGACCTGGGACAACGAACTGCCTTTGGTATGACCGACGATGCCGTAAACATTGAGGAACGGTAGCACCCAGGTATCCAGACGCATGGTTTCCGTTTTGCTCTGTTCGCGGGTTTTGCCCACATCGATTTTGAACAAATTTGATGGCAGATTGAATGTGTCCCAACCTAATCCAGTAAAGTTGATGCTATCGACATCAATATTCTGCCGCATGTTCATGTAATTGACGCCGATCCCGAAGGGTTCCGGCAGGTCATAGCCGCGAGCTCGTGCTTCATCCCCCCAAATAGGCAGCAGGCGATGCTCTGGCTGGGGTTTCGCCGTAGGCTCAGGGGATTGGGATGCCGGCAAGGCGTTTTGGGTGATGAAAATGGGGCGATCTGCTTTATCGATGAGCTGTGTGGTGGCGGCAGAATCAGGCTGCTGCGCCAGAGCCAGTGTAGGGATAAAAAGGAGGGTGCTCAGGTTCAGAGCTTTAAAATATGACGATTTCATTCGACCATTACTCTGATAAGCTTCATCGGCTTATCGGATTGCAGTGAATAGGTGGCGGAAGAATATAGTAAAGGCATGCTTTAATTATGGTTATTACGTGCGCCTTGCCGCTGTTATTTTTCAGGTCAGTGTGTCAGGACGCCATAGACGGCGCCCCGACACGCTGTTTTATTACAGACGCTTCTTCAGCAGTCGCAGGGCGTTGGCGGTGACCAGCGCGGTGGCGCCAGAGTCCGCCAGCACCGCCAGCCACAGCCCGGTCAGGCCCAGCAGGGTGGTGATCAGGAATACCCCTTTCAGCCCTAGCGCAATGGTGATGTTCTGCCGAATATTGGCGTGTGTTGCGCGTGAGATGCGGATCATTTCCGCCACGCCCACCAGCCGGTTATGGGTCAGCGCCGCGTCGGCGGTTTCCAGCGCCACGTCGGTACCGCTGCCCATCGCGATGCCGATACTGGAGGCTTTCATCGCCGGTGCATCATTGATGCCGTCGCCGATCATCGCCGTTGGCCGCAGTTCGCTCAGTTCAGTCACCGCCTTCACTTTATCTTCCGGCAGCAGCCCGGCACGGTAATCCAGCCCCAACTCAGTGGCAATCGCCGCCGCCGCACGCGGGTTGTCACCGGTTAACATCACCCCGTTGATCCCCAGCGCTTTCAGTTCGGCAATCGCCTGTTTGGCATCGCTACGCAGTGTGTCACGCAGCGCCAGCAGGCCAATAGGCACACCGTCTTCCAGTACCACCACCGCCGTTTTACCGGCATTTTCCAGTCGTTCTACCTGACTGACGTCTTGCGGAGTGAGCAGGCCTGCGGCCAGCTTGGCGGGAGCACTGATCAGCAGGGTTTTACCGTCGATAACACCCTCGACCCCAACGCCCGCCAGTGCGCGACGGCCCTGTGCCAGCGGCAGAGGCACGCCATACTGTTCGGCGCGGTTGATAATCGCTTGCGCCAACGGATGATGGGAACCGGCCTCGACGGCGGCGGCCAGGGTTAGCAATTGCTGTTCGCTGATGCCGTTGAGCGGGAGCACATCGGTCACCGTCGGTTTGCCTTCCGTCAGCGTACCGGTTTTATCGAAGGCGATGGTTTGCACCTGGCCCAGTTGCTCCAGCGCCGCACCGCCTTTAATCAGCGCACCGCGACGGGTGGCGGCTGCCAATCCAGAGGTGATCGCCGCCGGGGTAGAGATCACCAGCGCACAAGGACAGCCGATCAGCAGCAGGGTCAGGCCGCGATAAATCCAGATATCCCAGGGCTGTGCATACAGCAACGGTGGCACCAGGATCACCGCGATGGCCAGCAGCATAATCGCCGGGGTGTAGTAACGGCTGAAACGGTCGAGGAAACGTTCGATCGGCGCACGGCGCTCTTCGGCTTCTTCAATCAGTTGCAGGATACGGTCAATGGCATTTTTACCCGGCTCGGAAATGACCTTCATCTGCGCGGCCTGATCGACCGACAAACTGCCCGCTGCGACTTTCTGGCCCTGCTGACGTTCGACCGGAACAGATTCGCCGGTCAGGGCGCTTTCGTCGAAGCTGGCGAACGGGTTGAGCAGCTCGGCATCGGCCGGCAGACGGCCGCCGGGGGCAATTTCAATCACATCGCCGGGGCGCAGGTTGGCAACGGGGACGCGTTTGCGTTGTGTTCCCTGCAGCAGCAGGGCGTCTTCCGGCACCAGCTCCATTAGCGCCTTTACGCCGCGTCGCGCACGGTTGGCGGCATAGGATTCCAGCATCTCGCCAACCATAAACAGCAGCAATACCATTGCCGCCTCGGCGGTCGCGCCGATAAAGAGTGCGCCAATGGCCGCGACGCTCATCAGGGTTTCGATGGCAAACGGCGTGCCGGAGCGGATCAGGCGTACCGCCTTGGTGGCGACCGGGGCCAGGCCTACCAGCGTGGTGGCGATAAAGGCAATGCGGCTTAGCTCGGGGTTAACCAGGCTGAGTGCCCAACTGACGATCATCAGCGCAGTGAGCAGCAACAGGGGGCCAAACTCGCCAAGGCGTGACGTTTTTGGCAAATCGGCTGGGGTGGTCTGGGTGCCGAGCAGGGTAAAACCGGCCTGTTTCACCGCATCCTGAATGCGCTGGCTGATATCGGATTGGGCGTCGACCACCAGTTTTTCGGTGGCAAACAGCACGCGGGCGTTGTCGACACCCGGGAGCGCCGTCACCGCATTTTCAATTTTCTTGGCACAGCTTGGGCAGTCCATGCCGGTGACTTTCCAGCTGTAGCGTTGGCTACCGGAGAGAGGGGCGGCGGCTAATCTGTCGCTTTCCTCATCCGGATCCTCATGATCGTCAGTGCTGCAACCGCCTGCGCCATGATCGTGCGTATGGGCATGTTCACCAGGGCTGGCGACACTTGGCTTTTCACTGCTGCAACCGTGCTGGGTTTTGCTGTGGCTGTGGTTGCAACCGCAGCCGCCTTCCGCGTGGTGATGTTCCTGATGATTATGCTTTTCATGGTGAGTCATAGCGTCCCCCTCCGGGCCGTTAATGAAATTCATTGGCCAGACTCTACACCCTGGAGTCAACTCCAGAGTCAAGCAACGGATGAGAATTATTGCTAACTGTGAGGCGGGAGTTATCGCGGGTGGATCAGGGCCGTTAGGCGAAATAATAAGATGTTATTCCAATACAAACTTAAAGGTCCCGGCGGCTAATAATAAAGAGTTATTAATCTATAACTCTTTAGCTAAATTTAACTTTTTGTCACTTAAATGCCAGCACGATCCGCTTGCACCTGCAGGCCGCATTTTTGTTGAAGTTTGTTGCCAACATGTGACGATTAAGTTTCATTTAGATTGTAAAGATCGCCAAAAACCAGCATAAGTCTCCTTCGTTGTGAAAATATATAGCTGATTATTTTATGTTCAGTTTTGCGAGCCTGCCTATAATTGGAATCGATTACCATTTATAGCGGTAATCTTATTTGCTGATATATATGCATTAATTCTATCTAACACACTGCCGGCAACGGCGCATAAGTCCCTTCCGGTTAGCTGGCGGATCGTTCTCCGTGGCTAGCGGGCAGGTTATGTCTATCTGTCTGATTGATAACGATCAGCTAATGAGTGGAATCGAACCAATGCAATCTACTAAAAAGGCAATTGAAGTTACTGAATCCAGCCTCGCAGCGACCGGGTCCGGCTACAATGCTGTAGACGATCTGTTGCATTACCACGAGCGTGGCAACGGGATCCAGGTTAATGGCAAGGACTCATTTTCAAACGAACAAGCTGGGCTGTTTATTACCCGTGAGAACCAAACCTGGAACGGTTATAAAGTTTTTGGTCAACCGGCCAAATTAACTTTCTCGTTCCCGGACTATAAATTCTCATCCACCAACGTCGCCGGCGACACCGGGCTGAGCAAGTTCAGCGCGGAACAGCAGCAACAGGCCAAACTGTCACTGCAATCCTGGTCTGACGTGGCCAATCTCACCTTCACCGAAGTTGCCGCCGGCCAAAAGGCCAATATCACCTTCGGCAACTACAGTCAGGATCGTCCCGGTCATTATGACTACGACACCCAGGCCTACGCCTTCCTGCCGAATACCATTTATCAGGGTCAGGATCTGGGCGGCCAGACCTGGTACAACGTCAACCAATCCAACGTTAAACATCCGGCCAGCGAAGACTATGGCCGTCAGACGTTTACCCACGAGATTGGTCATGCGCTGGGCCTGAGCCACCCGGGTGAGTACAACGCCGGTGAGGGCAACCCAACCTACAATGACGTTACCTATGCCGAGGACACCCGCGAGTTCAGCCTGATGAGCTACTGGAGTGAAACCAACACCGGCGGTGATAACGGCGGTCACTATGCAGCGGCACCGCTGTTGGATGACATCGCCGCCATTCAACACCTGTATGGTGCCAACCTGTCGACCCGTACCGGCGACACCGTGTATGGCTTCAACTCCAATACTGGCCGCGATTTCCTCAGCACCACCAGCAACTCGCAGAAAGTGATCTTTGCTGCCTGGGATGCGGGCGGTAATGATACTTTCGACTTCTCCGGTTACACCGCCAACCAGCGCATCAACCTGAACGAGAAGTCCTTCTCCGACGTGGGCGGGCTGAAAGGCAACGTGTCTATCGCGGCGGGTGTGACCATTGAGAACGCCATCGGCGGGTCGGGCAATGACGTGCTCGTTGGCAATGCGGCCAACAACGTGCTGAAAGGTGGTGCGGGCAACGACGTGCTGTTCGGCGGTGGCGGAGCGGATGAACTGTGGGGCGGCGCAGGCAAGGATATCTTTGTCTTCTCTGCGGTCAGCGATTCCGCACCGGGCGCTTCCGATGTGATCAAGGATTTCCAGAAAGGCGCCGACAAAATTGACCTGTCGTTCTTCAATCAGGGCAAACAGGGCGGCGATCAAATCCACTTCGTCGATCATTTCAGCGGCGCAGTGGGCGAAGCCTTGCTGTCCTACAATGCGTCAAATAACGTCAGCGATTTAGCCCTGAATATCGGCGGCCATCAGGCGCCGGACTTCCTGGTGAAAATCGTGGGTCAGGTAGACGTCACCACTGATTTTATCGTGTAACCGTGAGGATAACGCCCGGTGCAACCTGGCCGGGCGTTATGCAGGAGCCGATATGAAAGGCAGCTTGGAGCGTACCGCCATAATGGCGGGGAGCATAATGGTTACGGGGGCAGTTATGGCCAGCAGTTTGGTTCTTCCTACCGCAGGGTCACTGGCGGGGCAATGGCAAGTCGCTGACGCGCAACAACAGTGCCAGATCGAGTTTTTGGCCAGTGAACAGCGTGCAACTAACGGCTTTCAGCTGGTGGATCGGCAGAATTGCCTGAAGAAGGTGTTAACGGCTGAAGTGGTCGGCTGGCGTCCGGCGCCGGATGGTATCGCTCTGCTACAGGCGGACGGCAGCACGCTGGCGTTCTTTTCGCGCGACGGGGATATTTATCGTAACCAGCCAGGTGCGGGCGACGGCCTGACGCTGAAGGCGCTGGTGTAATCATAGCGGGTTCGGCAGCCGAACCCGCCCTGAGAAATTACAGGTAAAGCGAACGTACAATCAGGAAATGGCCCGAGAAGTAGCAGAATGCCACCAGCGCATCGGCTGCGCGGAAGGTAAAGCGATAGCGATTCAGCAGCCACACCACGTTGGCCAGCAACAGCAGTGAGGTCCCCGCCAGCAGCGAGAAACCGAAATCGGTGCTGCGCATGAAGTACTGTTCCCCCGCCAGCCACACCATCAGCAGCGTCATTGCTACCAGGGTGGCAATCGGCCAGCGCATCTCTTCCAGCCGGGTCCAGATAGTCGCCAGCAACAGCACACCAATCACCAGCAGCGCCAATGGCAGCGGCCAAAACAGGCTGAAGGTCATCTGACTGGCGAAACTCAGGGTATACAGCAGATTCGACAGGAAAAATGCGCCGATGGCGTACAGCACGCGTTCGCGCGGCAGCAGTAACAGTGCGTCGGCGATCAGCGTCGCCAACAGGCCGAGGACAATCAGATAGCCCGCTGGGCCGAGCACCGGCGCTTGCCAGGCCAGTAATAACAGCAGCAGCAGGGTAACCGGTTTAAACACCCAACGTTGCCAGCGTGGCCCGCGGTAGGAGGCGTCAACGAACAGCCAACCGGAAAAGAATACGGCAAGGAACGGCCAACTCATATGTCTTCCTTATTCATTATGGGAGCCACAGCCTCCGGCTCCAAATTGTCACCAGTGTCACTTCCTGATTGCAGTGTAGGCAGCACGCCTGTAATCGACAACGCTTTCTTGAGAATGCTATGTTTACGCCGATTTAACCGCGAAGGGAATGGGAATCAAGATGAGTAAGCCACCGCTGTTTTTTGTCGCCGTGATTGCGTTGATCGCCGTACTGGCGACGCATCGCTATTTCAACCAACGCCGTTCGGAGGCGGAAAATGACCGAGCGCCGGTTCGCAGCTTGCAGGTTACGGTGAGCGATAAGCGTGAGTTCCCTGCTTCAAATAACCGTTCACGCCAGCGCGAACATATCGTCAATGAGGCGATGCGGTATGAAGTGGTGTTCCACCCGCAGCGTGGGGGAGAGGACATTACCCTGCGGCTGAAACAGCAGCAATACGGCCCTATAGAGAAAGGTGCGCAGGGCATGCTGCTCGTACAGGGCACACGCTTTGTCTCTTTTACCGCTCAGCCGTAGGGCTCCCGATCCCGCGCCCGCGTGGTGTTATTTTCTTTTGATCGGCGGCTGTTTTTTCTGCCAGGCCAGCAGTTCGAAAACGCCAAAGATGAAGATCTTGGCTTCCTGCCAGTAGCTTATCGGCTGATCTTTAGGTTGCGTCGACTTCAGCAACACCAATTGCAGCCCGTGCATCACCACCATAAAGAACAGCGCCACGTCGATGAAGTACTTCAGCGGCTTGGGAAAAGGGTGAAACAGATTGGAGAGCAGAAAGCCCCATACGCACAGCATCAGCAGGCGACCCAGATTAATCAGCATTGTCGGTTTTCTCTTGAGAACGGATATAAAGACGGTAAGCCACCTGACCGGCGACTTTTTCACGGTGTAGCTGCCAGTTGGCCGGGACGTCCGTGGCGGCACTTTCGGCTTCGGCCTCTACATAGATCCAGGCCTCATCGGCCAGCCAGCCCTGTTGCTCCAGCAGCGTGACGGTTTCCGCCAGCAGCCCTTTGCGAAAAGGCGGATCGAGGAACACGACGTCAAACGGCTGAGCTTTGCCTGCCAGCCAGCTTAACGCGTTGGTATTGACCACCTTGCCTTTCCCTTGTAGCAACGCCAGATTTTTCTCCAGCTGTTGTGCCACCGGGCGTTCAAACTCCAACAGCGTGACGCTGCCGGCATAGCGTGACAGCGCTTCCAGGCCGAGTGCACCGCTACCGGCGAAACAGTCCAGACAGCGCGCGCCCTGGATCACCGGTGCCAGCCAGTTAAACAGGGTTTCACGGACGCGGTCGGTGGTTGGACGCAGCCCTGGGCTATTCGGTACCGGCAGTTTTCGTCCACGCCATTGGCCGCCGATAATGCGGATCTGCCCGGCCGCGGCCTGAGGCGGTTTTTTGGCCGACGCCCGGGGCGATATTCTTGTCATAGGTTTGCTTTATTTCTTTCTGGGGCGGTGAAGGCCGCACAAGTTAACGAAAAGTTGCCTCTATTCTACCGGTGAGACGCGCCGGGGGAAACGGTAAAACTTTGTTGCCTGATTTCACAGCGGAAAGCATACCGGATGCGTGTTGCTGCGCGAGGGAAAGTGATAGACTCGGCGGAATAATTGTCAGTATAAGCAAGCCTTCGGTACGGAGTAGAGTCATAACATGGCAAAAGATAAGAAACGCGGGTTTTTCTCCTGGCTGGGCTTCGGCCAGAAAGAAGAAGAGCAACAGCAACCTGAAACGTCGGTAGAACCGGCGGAAAATCAGGCCGTGGAGACACCGGCTGGACCGGTTGCTCCCAAGCTGGATGACCAGCTTCCCGCCCAGGAATCTGAACCTGCCGCCTCCGTAGAGACCCCTGGCGAATGGGACGGCAGCCTGACCGGCGAACATATCGCCGAAAGCGTGCCGGTGGTGACCGAGCACCCTACAGCGGCAGAAACGCTGGCGGAAGAGATTGTTATCCTTACCGAACAGGTGGCGGCAGAGCAACAACCTGCGGTAGTAGAGGAGATCGCCGAGCCGATTGCCGAGGTTGAGCCTGAACCGGTTGTCGTGGTTGATCCGGAAGTGGTTGAGCCTGAACCTGAGGTGCTGACGCCAGAGCCGGTTATTGAACCAGAACCTGAACCGGAAGTGATTGCACCAGAGCCGGTTATCGAGCCTGAGCCAGAACCGGTGGCTGTGATTGAACCTGAAGTGGTCGAGCCTGAACCTGAGGTGATTGCGCCAGAGCCAGAGCCAGAGCCTCTGCCGGCCAGCGTGGCGCTGGAGCCGATTATCGTCGCACCGGCCATTATTGAAGAGATTGAACAACAGCAACCTGAGCTGCTGGCCCCTGCGGTGACTCAGGAACAGGAACGCCCGACCAAAGAAGGCTTCTTTGCCCGCCTGAAGCGCAGCCTGGTGAAAACCAAGCAGAATCTGGGTTCCGGTTTTATCGGTCTGTTCCGTGGCAAGAAAATCGATGACGATCTGTTTGAAGAGCTGGAAGAACAGCTGCTGATTGCCGACGTCGGCGTGGAAACCACGCGTAAAATCATTACCTCCCTGACCCAACACGCCAGCCGCAAGCAGTTGAAAGATGCTGAGGCGTTGTACGGCAAGCTGAAGGAGGAAATGTCTGAAATTCTGACTAAAGTTGAACAGCCGCTGGATGTTAGTGGTAAAACCCCGTATGTCATTCTGATGGTTGGGGTGAACGGCGTGGGTAAAACCACCACCATCGGTAAGCTGGCCCGCCAGTTCCAGGCGGAAGGCAAATCGGTGATGCTGGCAGCGGGGGATACCTTCCGTGCGGCAGCGGTGGAGCAGTTGCAGGTGTGGGGCGAACGTAACCGTATTCCGGTCATCGCGCAGCAAACTGGCGCAGACTCCGCCTCGGTGATTTTCGATGCCGTACAGGCCGCCAAGGCGCGCGGTATCGACGTACTGCTGGCCGATACGGCAGGGCGTCTGCAGAATAAAGCGCACCTGATGGAAGAGCTGAAGAAGATCGTCCGCGTTATGAAAAAACTGGACGACCAGGCCCCCCATGAGGTTATGCTGACTCTTGATGCCAGCACCGGACAAAATGCGGTCAGCCAGGCGAAATTATTTAATGAAGCCGTAGGCTTAACCGGTATCACACTGACTAAACTGGACGGTACCGCCAAGGGCGGGGTGATCTTTGCCATTGCCGATCAGTTCGCTATCCCGATTCGCTATATCGGCGTTGGGGAAGGCATCGAAGATTTGCGGCCGTTTAAGGCTGACGATTTTATTGAGGCACTTTTTGCCCGAGAGGATTAATACGGATGATTCGCTTTGAACAGGTCAGTAAAGCTTATCTGGGCGGACGGCAGGCACTGCAGGGGGTAGATTTTCATCTGCGCCCGGCAGAGATGGCGTTTCTGACCGGCCATTCCGGCGCGGGTAAAAGTACCCTGCTGAAACTGATTTGTGGCATTGAACGGCCGAGCGCCGGCCATATCTGGTTTGGTGGTCACGACATCAGTCGCCTGAGAAACAGTGAGGTGCCGTTCCTGCGTCGTCAGATCGGCATGATTTTCCAGGATCACCATCTGCTGCTGGATCGTACGGTGTATGACAACGTGGCGATGCCGCTGATTATCGCCGGTGCCAGTACCGAAGACATCCGCCGCCGCGTTTCTGCTGCGCTGGACAAGGTCGGGCTGCTGGATAAGGCGAAAAACTTCCCGATCCAGCTTTCAGGTGGTGAGCAACAGCGTGTGGGCATTGCCCGTGCGGTGGTGAACAAACCGGCGGTGCTGCTGGCGGATGAGCCAACCGGTAACCTGGATGATGCGCTGTCGGAAGGCATTCTGCGCCTGTTTGAAGAATTTAACCGTGTTGGCGTGACCGTGCTGATGGCCACCCATGACACCGGGCTGATTGCCCGTCGCAATTACCGCACTCTGCGCCTGAGCCAGGGTCGTATGGCTGGAGGAGCGCATCATGGCGAATAACGCAAAAACCGCCAAGAGCAAAGCGCTGCGCGGCGGCTGGCGTGAACAATGGCGTTACGCCTGGATGAACGCCATCAAGGATATGCTGCGCCAACCCTTGGCAACGCTGTTGACGGTGATGGTGATTGCCATCTCCCTGACACTGCCGAGCGTGTGTTACATCGTCTGGAAAAACGTCAGTACCGCCGCGACCCAATGGTACCCAACGCCGCAGTTGACGGTTTATCTGGATAAATCCCTCGATGACGACGCGGCGGTGAAAGTGCTCGACGCCATCAAGGCGGAAGCCGGCGTAGAGAAAGTGAATTACCTGTCGCGTGAAGAGGCCCGCGGTGAATTCCGCAACTGGTCCGGCTTTGGCGGCGCACTGGACATGCTGGAAGAGAACCCGTTACCGGCGGTCGCCATTATCACGCCGAAAATGAGCTTCCAAAGTTCCGACACCCTCAACACCCTGCGCGATCGCGTGGCAGCGGTACAGGGCGTGGATGAGGTAAGGATGGATGACAGCTGGTTTGCCCGCCTGGCGGCGCTGACCGGACTGGTGGGCCAGGTGGCTGCGATGATCGGCGTGCTGATGATTGTGGCGGTGTTCCTGGTGATCGGCAACAGCGTGCGGCTGAGCATCTTCAGCCGTCGTGACACCATCAACGTGATGAAGCTGATTGGTGCGACCGACGGCTTTATCCTGCGGCCGTTCCTGAACGGCGGGGCGATGCTGGGCTTCTTTGGCGCATTGCTGTCGTTGCTGTTGTCCGGCGGGATGGTGTGGCGTCTGGAGTCGGTGGTCACCGGCGTGGCCAAGGTCTTTGGCACCACCTTTACCCTGCATGGGTTGGGTTGGGATGAAGCACTGTTACTGCTGATTGTCTCTGCGATGATCGGCTGGATCGCCGCCTGGCTGGCGACGGTGCAACATTTACGTCGATTTACACCACAATAAAGTTTTTTTGGTATACTCTTCTCCTGCTGCTCCGAGCGTGTTGCGGGAGAAGAGCTACCGGCACCAATCCAAGCACCATTCAGTCTCTTCTTTGCGCACAAATTCCCTATCGGCCTGAGTCTTCGTCACGTATTGTCATGCACAATGTGATCGAAAAACTGTGAACTAATAGGGCGGAACACGGTCAAAATCTGCAGCAAAATGTTATGGTGCCCGGCGTGTGGACCGCTTTTGCAATAGCAACTGCCGTAGAATCAATCATTTCCCCGCCGTGATAATCACCTGCATGACCTGTTTTTTTCAAGAGAGGGTTTGAATGACCAAAGAAATGCAAACTTTAGCTTTAGTGCCCCTGGGCAGTTTGGAAGCCTATGTTCGGGCCGCCAACACCTATCCGATGCTGACGGCAGAGGAAGAGCGGGAGCTGGCTGAACGGCTGCATTATCAGGGCGATCTGGAAGCCGCTAAGCAGCTCATCCTGTCTCACCTGCGCTTTGTCGCTCATATTGCCCGGAATTACTCTGGTTACGGCCTGCCGCAGGCGGATCTGATCCAGGAAGGTAATATCGGTCTGATGAAAGCGGTTCGCCGCTTCAACCCAGAGGTTGGGGTGCGTCTGGTTTCCTTTGCGGTGCACTGGATCAAGGCAGAAATTCACGAGTACGTACTGCGCAACTGGCGTATCGTTAAAGTTGCGACCACCAAGGCACAGCGCAAGCTGTTCTTTAACCTGCGTAAAACCAAGCAGCGTCTGGGCTGGTTTAATCAGGACGAGGTGGAACTGGTGGCCCGTGAATTGGGTGTGACCAGCAAGGACGTGCGCGAGATGGAGTCTCGTATGGCGGCACAGGATATGACTTTCGATCCAACGCCGGACGACGACGCCCGCGAAGGCCAGTCGATGGCGCCAGTGCTGTACCTGCAGGATAAAAGCTCTGACTTCGCCGAAGGTATCGAAGAAGATAACTGGGAAAGCAACGCCGCAGACAAACTGGCCTATGCGATGGAAGGCCTGGACGAGCGTAGCCAGCACATCATTCGTGCCCGTTGGCTGGACGACGACAATAAGTCCACGCTGCAAGAGCTGGCCGATCAGTACGGTGTTTCTGCTGAGCGTGTACGCCAGCTAGAAAAGAACGCCATGAAGAAACTGAAAATGGCGATCGAAGCCTAATCCCGCGTAAGCGTTAAAAAGCCCGGCTAGCCGCAATGCCGTTCACTTA
>NZ_MCGS01000004.1:0-79055 GCF_002607755.1 Serratia sp. BW106 | reverse complement strand
TCCTTAACTGATCGGCATTGCCGGCTCGCCGGGGTTTTTTATTGCCTAAAATCCATCTGACTTATTTCAATGCCAGGAACAGCTCGCGATAGCTCTCTGTAAGCTGCTCCAGCGTGGCACGGTTCAATCCGCTAGGGTTCGGCAGCACCCACACTTCAGTTTTACCGATCGTCATGTCCTGACGTCCCCAGGACGCTTTACGCACCCCAAAGGCACTGCTGAACGCCTGCTTGCCCAAAATCGCCAGCGCCCGCGGCTGGTAACGCAGGATCTTTTCCTTTAACGCCTCACCGCCGCTGAGCAGTTCGTCACGCGTTACCTCACTGGCTGCCACCGTGGGCCGCGCCACCAAGGCGGTGATGCCACAGCCGGTTTCCTGCAGCTGTTGCCACTGCTCCGGCGCTAACTGACTAGCGGTAAAACCGGCCTGATGCACCACTTTCCAGAAGCGGTTGCTGCCGTTAGCAAAAGGGTAGCCTTGATGGGCCGAAGACAGGCCAGGGTTGATGCCGCAAAACACCACCCGCAGGTTGGGCGCCAGGAGTTCCATAGGGTTCGAGAGTCCATTAAAGGGATTTACAGCGGTTATCGCAAAATCCGCCAGCAATTACAACAAGCTAGAACTGCGCAGAAAAGCAACATACAGATGGTTAACAGTAGACCTGCGCCGAAGGATTACCGTATAATCTCGCCGCTTGGCCCCTTAGCTCAGTTGGTTAGAGCACGCGACTCATAATCGCTTGGTCACTGGTTCAAGTCCAGTAGGGGCCACCAAATTTTAGCTTTAAAATCATATAATTAAGCCACTTCTCACGAGGTGGCTTTTTTGTTTCCGCCCGCTAGCCTAATCAGGCACCACCGTTCTGCCGCTGATGCGCCAGCTGTTCGGCACGCAGCAGGATTTCCTGCAGATCGTCTTCGTCGATATCAAACAGTTCACCCTGCATCAGCGCCTCGTGCAGATCGGCACGGGTGATAGACACCGCATCAATCGGCAGATTGGCTGGCTTGGCTTCGGCCGAGGCCAGGGGGTGCGGATAACGTCGTCCGGCCAGATTATTGAAGATAATCGCCAGCACGGCCAGTAGCACCGAGTTCAGCAGCACCGGGTACAACACAAAGCTGTAGCCCAGTTGGTGAATACCCGGTCCGCCGAGGATCGCGGTCAGTGCGACCGCGCCGCCGGGCGGATGCAAACAGCGCAGTTTGAACATCAACCCAATCGCCAACGCCACCGCCACCCCACAGGCCAGGCCGGGATCGGCAATCAGCAGGCTGGTGCTGACCCCTACCGCCGCAGCCGAGATATTGCCGCCAACGATCGACCATGGCTGCGCCAGCGGACTGTTTGGCACGCCAAACAACAGCACCGCAGAAGCCCCCATCGGGGCAATAAACCACAGGTTGACCTCACCCAGGACAAAATGGCTGATCCAACCGGAAATCATCAGCCCCAACCCAGCGCCGACGCTGGAAAGCAAAATCTCCTTTTTGCCGACGGCTAAGGGATGCGGCCATAAACGTGCGCACCCCATTTTCAAACTTTCTACCCACTGCTTCTTCATGTTACTTCACGCTGCCAAACTCAACTTAATGGCAACAAATATATCACAATGCCAGTAGCCACCGCCTGCAGCGCGAGTCGCCGTTGAAATAACTTTCCGCTAACAGATTGATCTTTAGCCACTGCTCGTCAATTATCAAAGTTCGCCTCCCTTTGCCTTGAGGAAAACCCAATGTCTCAGCCGATAGTCGAACTCTATAGCGATGCCAACTTTTTCAGCCCCTATGCCATGTCGGCGTTTATTACACTGACGGAGAAAGGCATTCCCTTCACCCTGAAGCCGGTCGACCTGTCGCAGGGGAAAAACCAAGAGCCGGCCTACGCGGCGCTGTCATTAACGCGCCGGGTACCGACGCTGGTAGTCGGCGAGTTTCAGCTGTCGGAGTCCTCAGCTATCGATGAATATCTGGATGAGATCCACCCGGCCCACCCGGTGTACCCGCGTGATGTCAAACAACGCGCCAAGGCCCGCGAAGTCCAGGCGTGGCTGCGTAGCGATCTGTTGGCATTGCGTGCCGAGCGGCCGACAGAGGCGGTGTTCCTTAACGCCAAGTTTCCTCCGTTGTCTGCTGCCGCACAGGCTGCCGCCAATAAGCTGATCGCCGCAGTCGAAAAGCTGCTGAGTCACGGCCAGGATAATCTGTTCAGGGAATGGTGCATTGCCGATACCGATCTGGCATTGATGCTCAATCGGCTGGTGATACACGGCGATGCGGTGCCGGAAAACATTCGCCACTATGCGCAAAAGCAGTGGCAACGTCCTTCGGTACAGGCCTGGTTAGCGCTGCCGGAGAAAATGCGCGGGTAAAAAAACCGGCGGCCACGACGCCGCCGTTCTCAATTATCGAGAAACAACATCACTTCTTGAGGGAAGGCAATTCACCATCCAGAGGGCAGATAGCCAAACAGCGACGCAATCGCGTACACCGCGCTGCCCAGATACAGCAATACGATGCTGACCTGCAACAACGGGTGAGTGATCCAGCTGCACTGCCAGCGTGGCGTCTGGTCGCCGTGCTTGCGCGCCCCACGCAGGATCAGCATCGGCATAATCGACAGGATCACCCCACTGAATACCCCGGCGAAATATAGCGCGTTAACGAAGGACACCAGCCCGCTGTATGCCAGCACAAACGGCGGCAACACCACCAGCATCAGCACGCCGAAGCGGCGCAGTGGCTGTTCGTCATTACCCAGGCTGAACTGGTCGAAAATATTGGTCAGGAAGCTGCCGCCCAACCCCCAGTAGGAGGTCAGCATCGCGCACAGAGCAAAGATGTTGGCGGAGAAGAACGCCCACTGCCCCAACGCCTGGCCCCAGGAGATGGTCGCCACATCAGAGATACCCGCCAACCCGCTGAGCGCAATCACCGACATCGGCACCGCCGCCAGCAGCACAAAGGTCACCGCCATACCGACCATAATCGCCTTGGGCAATTGCTCCGGCTTATCGGAGAAACCGCGTGCCATTTCCGGCACGATGTACTGCGCCGAGAAGCAGAACACCACCACGTTGAATACCGGCACCATAAAGCGCCAGTCACCGTCCAGCAGGTTGCGCATCTGGCTGGTGTCTTTAAGCAGTGTGGCCGCCACCAGCGCGGTCAGCATCACCACCATACCGATACTGATAAACTTTTCGCCGCGGCCAATCGCCTTCAACCCCAGGTACAACACCCCCGCCGCCGGCACGAAAAACAGCAGGCTGCCGATCGCCGGAGAGATGCCAAACAGGGACTGCAACAGCTTGCCGCTGCCGGTCATGTAGGCGGTCAGCGCCCCGACGCTGTTAACGCAGACCGAAGCAAACATCAGCCAGGCACCAATGCCGCCGACATAACGTTTCGCCAGCCCGCTTAATTGCAGGTGGGCGCGGGTGCGCAGGGTAGATTCGGCAACGTACAGCATGGTGATGGTGGTCAGGCTGCCCACCAGCACCAGCCAAAACAGCAGCGGTAGAAAACCGGCCTTGCTGGAAGCGTAAGCGATAGACAGCACGCCGGCGCCAATGTTGGTGCCGACAATCATCGCCACCCCTTCGAGGAAACTCAGTGATTTGGTGGGTGCAGGTGCTCGCACCCCGGCGGCAAGCGCCGGAGAAACAGAGGTATTTTCAGCAGACATACGGCATCCTTTGTCTCCCGGCGGCCCTGGCCACCGGGATCGGTTAATTTCCCGGTGGTTAACAGCTCACATCGATACACAGGTATTTCAGCTCCAGATATTCTTCAATCCCGTAACGCGATCCTTCACGTCCGAGCCCTGACTGCTTCACGCCGCCAAACGGCGCGACTTCGTTGGAAATCAGTCCGGTATTGATGCCGACCATGCCGTATTCCAACGCTTCAGGTACCCGCCACTGGCGCGAGGCGTTCTGCGTGAACAGATAGGCTGCCAGGCCGAATTCGGTATCGTTGGCCATGGCGATGGCTTCCGCCTCATCATGGAAACGGAACAGCGGCGCTACCGGGCCAAAGGTTTCTTCTTTGGCGAAGCGCATTTTTTGCGTCACCCCAGTCACGACCGTCGGCTGGAAGAAGGTCCGTCCCAGCGCGTGTGGCTGACCGCCGATAGCGATCTGCGCACCCTTGATCAACGCATCGTCGATGTGGCTTTGTACTTTTTCCACTGCGTCCTGGTCGATCAACGGCCCCTGTGTGGTGCCCTCCTGGCTGCCGTCGCCGACTTTCAGTTGTTCGACCGCCGCCACCAGTTTGTCCACCAGACGGTCATAAATGCCGTCCTGTACATAGATACGGTTGGCGCAAACGCAGGTCTGGCCGCTGTTGCGGAATTTGGAGGCCATAATGCCCGCCACCGCCGCGTCCAGGTTGGCGTCGTCGAACACGATCACCGGCGCATTGCCACCCAGTTCCAGCGACAGTTTTTTGATGGTTGGCGCGCACTGCGCCATCAGAATGCGGCCGACCTCGGTCGAACCGGTAAAACTCAGTTTGCGTACTACCGGGCTGTCGCACAGCACTTTACCCACCTGAGCAGCATCGCCGGTGACCACCTGCAATACGCCCGCCGGAATACCGGCATCCTGCGCCAGCTTGCCTAACGCCAGCGCGGTCAGCGGCGTTTGTTCGGCCGGTTTAACGATAATGGCGCAGCCTGCTGCCAACGCCGGTGCTACCTTGCGGGTGATCATCGCCGCCGGGAAGTTCCACGGCGTGATCGCCGCGCAAACGCCAATCGGTTGTTTGACCACCACCAGGCGCTGTGAGGCCAACGGCGCCTGCAATACCGCCCCGTCGACCCGTTTAGCTTCTTCAGCAAACCAGGTGATAAACGAAGCGGCATAGGCCACTTCGCCACGCGCTTCCGCCAATGACTTGCCCTGCTCCGCAGTCATCAGCTGCGCCAAATCTTCCTGCGCTGCCAGTACCTTGTCGGCCCAGGCCAGCAGCAGTGCGGAACGTTGCTTGGCCGTCAGTTGTTTCCAGCCCTGCTGCGCTACCTGCGCTGCGTTAATCGCCTGCTGGGTTTCTTCGCCGCTGACCAGCGGAATACTGGCCAATTCGACGCCGGTCGCCGGGTTGATCACTGCTTCACGCTTGCCGCTCAGCGCATCGCACCACTCACCGTTAATCAGGCACTGGCTGCGCAGCAGCTCGGGATTATTCAATTTCATTGCCGATCACTCCTTATTGGGCCAGCGCGCGAGAAAGAATGCCCAGCGCCTTGGTGAACTGATCTTCAGGAATGGTCAGCGGGTACAGGAAGCGGATCACGTTGCCATTGACGCCGCAGCTCAGCAGCAACAGGCCTTCTGCCAACGCTTTCTGCTGCACCTGGCGGGTAATCTCCGCCGAAGGCTTGCCGGTCTTCGGATCGTTGAACTCCACCGCGACCATCGAACCCTGCGCGCGGATATCCACGATCGCCGGGCTGGTCTGGCGCGCCTGCTGCAACACTTCCACCAGATGCTGACCCAGACGTTGCGAACGCTGGCACAGTTGTTCTTCTTCAATCACCTCCAGTACCGCCAGCGCTGCCGCCACTGCCAGTGGATTACCGGCATAGGTACCACCCAGCCCACCCGGTGCCGGAGCGTCCATCACTTCGGCACGCCCTGCCACCGCCGACAGCGGCATACCGCCCGCCAGGCTTTTCGCCATGGTGATAAGGTCGGGCTTCACGCTGTAATGATCCATGGCGAACAGTTTGCCGGTACGGGCAAACCCGGTTTGTACTTCGTCGGCAATCAGCAGAATGCCGTGCTCGTCGCACAGCGTACGCAGCGCTTGCATGAATTCGGCCGGTGCGATGTTGAAACCGCCCTCGCCCTGTACCGGCTCCAGCACGATGGCCGCAACCTGCTTGGGGTCGATATCCGCTTTAAAGATGCGTTCCAGGCTGTTCATCGCGTCTTCGGTGGTCACGCCGTACAGCGCATTCGGGTATTGCCCGTGGAACACCGAACCGGGGAAGGGTCCGAAGCCCAGCTTGTAAGGTGCCACTTTGCCGGTCAGCGCCATGGTCATATAGGTACGGCCGTGGAAACCACCGCCAAAGGTGATAAGCCCTGGGCGACCGGTATGGGCACGGGCAATTTTGACCGCGTTCTCTACCGCTTCGGCACCGGTGGTGAAGAAGGCTGTTTTGCATGGGCCTTCGATTGGCGCACGCTGGTTGATACGTTCCGCCAGCGTGACGTAGCTTTCGTAAGGAACAATTTGGTAAGCGGTGTGGGTGAAGGCCTTCAGCTGCTTTTCAATCGCGGCGATCACCTTAGGGTGGCGGTGCCCGGTATTCAGTACCGCAATACCGGAGGCGAAATCGATCACTTCATTGCCTTCGACATCCCACAGCGTGGCGTTCTCTGCGCGCTCTGCGTAAAAATCACACATCACACCTACCCCACGCGGGGTGGCATCCTGACGACGTTGATTCAATTCTGCGTTTTTCATGTTGTTCTCTCCGGTCGGTGGGCGGTGCCATCTGTACGTTTCGTTCACATTCGTGAAACAATGACGTTTATTTACACAGGATGTGGCCCTATAATCGAGAGCCAGTTACGATTAATTGAGGGATCCAATTGCGCTCACTGAGTGGTGACCTGTTATTGCAGCGTCTCGGCGAACAGCCCGATGACAAGCTGCATAAACGGCTATATAACGCGATCCGCACCAGCATTCTGGACGGCAGCCTGCCGCCCTCCAGCCGCCTGCCCGCCTCACGCGATCTGGCGCAAGAGCTTAGCCTCTCACGCAACACGGTTTTAACCGTTTATGAACAATTACTGGCAGAAGGATATGTGCTGGCACGCGCCGGAAGTGGCACATTCGTCGCCGAAACCGTGCCGGATAGTTGTTTATCCACTGCCAGCGCACCCGCAGGCAGTGACGGGGAACAACGGGGTATTGAACTGTCGGAACGCGGGGTCGCCCTGTTACATCACGCCAGTGCCAGCCCCAAACAATGGGGGGCGTTTATTCCCGGCGTGCCCGATGTGAATGCCTTCCCACACCAGTTATTCAGCAAAATACAGGCACGGATCAGTCGCCGCCCAGCCCCACAGCGGCTGACCTACAGCAACCAAGGTGGCAGCCCTGAATTGCAGCATGCGCTGGTGGATTATCTGCGCGTGGCGCGATCGGTACGCTGTTCGCCGGAGCAAATTCTGATTACCGAAGGCATCCATCAGGCGATAGATCTGGTGACGCGGCTGCTGTGCAATCCTGGGGACGACGCCTGGATTGAAGAACCGGGCTATTGGGGGATCCGCAATATCCTGCGGATGAACGACGTGAATATCTGCCCGCTGGCGGTTGATGAGGCCGGCATGGTACCGCCGGATCAGCCCACAGGTGCACCGCGACTGATATTTGTTACTCCGTCGCACCAATATCCGCTGGGATCGGTGATGAGTCTGGCGCGGCGACAACGCTTGCTGGCGCTGGCGCGCAACGGCGGCAGTTGGATCGTTGAGGATGACTACGACAGTGAATTCCGCTTTTCCGGCCAGCCGATCCCGGCGTTGCAGGGACTGGAAGCCGACGCGCCGGTGATCTATATCGGCACCTTCAGCAAAACGCTTTACCCGGCGCTGCGGCTGGGTTACGTGGTGTTGCCAAAACCCTTGGTGGCGGCGCTGAAAACCGCCCATGCCGAGTTGTACCGCGGCGGTCACCTGCTGATCCAGACCGCACTGGCGCAGTTTATTCAGGAAGGCCACTACACCGCGCATATCCGTCGCATGCGGCTGTTGTATGCCCGACGCCGGGCGTTTTTAACTGCGTTGATCGAGCAGCACCTGGGCAAACAAGCGTTGAGCGAATTCAACAACAACGCCGGGCTGCACCTGATCCTTAACCTGCCGGACCAGGCTGACGATGTCGTGATCGCCGCCGCCGCCAACGAACGCGGCGTACTGGTGCGACCGCTGTCGCGTTACTACATGCTGCCCAACCATCGCCGTGGCCTGCTGATGGGCTTCGCCTGCGTGCCGGAAGAACAAATGGCCGCCGCCTTTACCCTGCTGCTGGAATGCATTAATCCCTGAAACGAAACTGGCGGCGACGGTCTTCCATCAAAAGACCTGAAGTTGCCACCCTTCCTGCCGCCACTGTAAACGGTGGGTTAATTTTAACGCTTGCAGAAATGCCTCATCGTGGGAAACCACCAGCATCGCACCGGGAAAACTGGCCAGTGCAGCCTCAATAGCCAGCGACGATGCCAGATCCAGGTGGTTGGTCGGTTCATCCAGCAACAACAACTGCGCCGGCTCCTGCCGCCACAGCATGCAGGCCAGCGCCGCTTTTAATCGCTCACCACCACTCAGTGACGCCAACGGCAATAACACCCTTTCAGCGTTTAACTGCAACTGCGCCAACTGACTGCGCAACCTACCCGCGTTGAGCGGCGAATCCTGCAGGCCAAGGTGTTCCACCACCGAAAGCGACAGATCGAGTTGGGAAAGGTTTTGGTCGAGATAAGCCGTCGGCAGCGGACAGTGGCAACGACCGCCCCTGGCTGCCCATTGCCCCAGGATCACCTTCAGCAAGGTGGATTTACCACAGCCATTCGGGCCGGTCAGCGCCACGCGCATCGGGCCATCGATACGTAAATCCAACGGCGGCATAGTGATAAAAGGCAGTTGCAGCTGTTCCAGCACCAGAACCTGTTTGCCCGCCGCCACAGCGCTGCCCGGCAGGGTCAACATTACCGGGCTGTCTTCCTCTACCCGCTGCCAGGCTTCACGCACCGCGGCATCGAGGGAGCCTTTCTGCTCCTGATGCTGTTTGCGCAGCGTACCCAGGCTCTCTTTGGCCCCGGCCTTGTAAGCCACGCGCTCAAAAGAGGCGATGTTCAGCGTATCGACGGTTTTCAGCGTCTGTGCAGAGCGCCGCTGGCTGATGTCGTGCTCTTTCTGCTGTCGGGCACGAGTGCGCCGACGTTCCTGACGCGCATGTTCCAGCCCGGCACGTGCCGCCTGCTGCTCCAGCTCACGCTGGTGGCGATAATCATGGTAGTTACCGCCGTAGCTGTGCAGTGCGCCGGGCGTCAGCTCGACAATACGCTGCATGCGCGCCAGCAGTTGTCGATCGTGGCTGGCGACCAGCAAACCGCCGCGCCAGCTTTCTAACTGCCGATACAACCCCTCGCGAGCGCGAGTATCAAGATGGTTGGTCGGTTCGTCCAATAACAAGAAGTCAGCATTGCCCAGCATCGCGCCGCACAATGCGGCGCGCATCCGTTCGCCACCACTGAGATCCTTCACCGGCCGTTGCGGATCGAAAGCCGGTAACCCGGCGGTGGCAAATGCAGCCTGCAAACGATCGTTCAGATCCCACTGCCCTTCCAGACGATCGATATCGTCCGACTGCGGTCGCCCCTGCTCAAGGCGGGTCAGTGCGGCAAAGGTCTCGCCGTAGCCCAGCAGTTGGGCCAGCGTGGTCTGTGGCGCGATGTCTGGCTGCTGCGCTACGTAGGCCAGTGAAGCATGGGATTCGACATGCCCACCACCGGGCAGATCCAGCCCGGCAATCAGCCGTAGCAGACGAGTTTTTCCGACGCCGTTGCGCCCAACCAGGCCGCAGTGCTGTTGATCGAAAGGGAGATCCAACGGGCCGAACAGCGTTTCGCCGTCAGCAAACTGGCAGGTCAGTTGATGTAAAACAAAATGAGGGGACTGCGCAAAATGAGCCATAAGCACTCCTGGATGAGATCAAAACATCCCCACATGGCACCGGTGTGCTCAACGTGGGACAAGATATCAACAGGCGTGTTTGTTCATTTTCAGTGATGGCTCCGCAGAGAGAAGGAATTGACAACGCACAAATGCTAACCGATTTGTTGTTCACGATGCAAACAACAATAAAGATCCATGACATCTATCACATTCAGCGCAACACAGATTCCCAACGGCAGTGACAACGGCTAGATTTATCTCATCCGACCACTTGGTCGTACATAATAATAACAACTGATCATACCCAAAAGCTTTCGAGCTGCAGTTAGGCGGCAAGTTTGAGAGTCCCCTGGAGCTTACTTTGGTAAGTGACTGGGGTGAACGAACGCGGCCAACAACGCTGCAGTTTGAAAGATGCGGGGGGATGAGCGATGGAGACTGCAATGAGCAATTACCCACACCTGCTGGCGCCGCTGGATCTCGGCTTCACCACCCTGAAAAATCGGGTGCTGATGGGATCAATGCACACCGGCCTGGAAGAACTGCCCAATGGCCCCGAGCGTATGGCCGCTTTCTATGCCGAACGTGCAGCGGCCGGCGTGGCGCTGATCGTCACCGGCGGTATCGCCCCCAATGAAAAAGGCGTGGTGTACCGCGGCGGCTCCACCCTCAGCCAACCGCAGCAGGTTAGCCACCACCGCATTGTCACCGAGGCCGTCCATCAGGCCGGCGGCAAAATTGCGCTACAGATCCTGCATGCCGGTCGCTACAGCTATCAGCCGCAGCCGGTCGCGCCCTCCGCGCTGCAGGCACCGATCAATCCCTTCGCCCCCACCGCGCTAAGTGAGGCGGACATTCTACAGACCATCGCCGACTTCGCCCAATGCGCAGCACTGGCGCAACAGGCCGGTTACGATGGCGTCGAGGTGATGGGTTCCGAAGGCTATTTGATCAACCAATTCCTGGTGTCGCGCACCAACCAGCGCGACGACCAATGGGGCGGCAGCTTCAGCAACCGCATGCGCTTTGCCGTGGAAATCGTCCGGGCCGTACGGCAGGCCGTCGGCAGCGACTTCATTCTGATTTACCGTCTTTCGATGTTGGATCTGGTAGAGGACGGTTCCAGCTGGCAGGAGATCGAGCAGTTGGCGCTGGCGGTTGAGCAGGCGGGCGCGACGATTATCAACACCGGCATCGGCTGGCATGAGGCGCGTATTCCGACCATCGCCACCATGGTGCCGCGCGCCGGTTTCAGTTGGGTGACCCGTAAGCTGATGGGCAAAGTGCGCATTCCGCTGATCACCACCAACCGCATTAACGATCCGGCAGTCGCAGAGCAAGTGCTGGCAGACGGCTGCGCCGACATGGTATCGATGGCTCGCCCGTTCCTGGCCGACGCCGCCTTTGTGCAAAAAGCGGCCGAGGGCCGTGCCGACGAGATCAATACCTGCATTGGTTGTAATCAGGCCTGCCTCGACCAGATTTTTGAAGGCAAACTCACCTCTTGCCTGGTTAACCCACGCGCCTGCCGCGAAACCGAAATGCCCCTGATCGCGGCAGAAAAACCGAAGAAACTGGCGGTGATCGGTGCCGGACCTGCCGGACTGGCGTTTGCTACCACCGCCGCCAGCCGTGGCCACCGGGTGACGTTGTTCGACGCTGCCGATCAGATTGGCGGCCAGTTCAATATTGCCAAACAGATCCCCGGCAAAGAAGAATTCCATGAAACCCTGCGCTACTTCCGCCGCCAACTGGCACTGCTGGAAGTCACGCTAAAGCTGGGCAGTTGGGTGACGGCGGCCGATCTGGCTGAATTTGACGAAGTGATCCTCGCCTGCGGCATCGTGCCACGAACCCCGGAGATCCCCGGTATTGATAACGCCAGAGTCCTGACCTATCTGGATGTACTGCGTGACAAAAAACCGGTCGGCCAGCGGGTGGCAATTATCGGTGCCGGCGGCATCGGCTTCGACACTGCCGAATACCTCAGCCAGCACGGGGTATCGAGCAGCCTGGATCAGGCTGAGTTTAACCGTGAATGGGGCATCGACGACCAGCTCAACCAACGCGGCGGACTGGCAGCCCAGGGGCCCGTGGCGGCGCGTGCGGCCCGGCAAATCTATCTGCTGCAACGCAAAACCAGCAAAGTGGGAGAAGGCCTGGGGAAAACCACCGGTTGGATCCACCGCACCAGTCTGGCGATGCGCGGCGTAAAAATGCTCAATAGCGTGAATTATCAGCGTATTGACGATGAAGGGTTGCATATTTCGCGAGCCGAGCAGGAAAGCTGCTTGCCGGTCGACACGGTGATTATCTGCGCCGGGCAGGAACCGCGTCGTGAACTGCAGCAACCGCTGCTGGCGATGGGCAAAACGGTGCATTTGATTGGTGGAGCGGACGTCGCCGCCGAGCTGGATGCCCGCCGCGCTATCGATCAAGGCACGCGGCTGGCTATGGCACTGTAAAAAATCTGCCACTATAGTGGCAAAAAATGCCTATATACGACCTTAATTGCTATAATAGTAGCAATTAAGGTCGTCATAGGTGCACCATGATTTCCCTACACACCCCCTACGATACGCAGCTTGCCTTGCAGGACTATCTGAAGCAATTGCGTAAACGCCGTAAATTATCAGTCACCGCCTTGGCTAAAGTCTCCGGGGTACCCAACAGCACCATCCGCAAATTCGAAGCCAGCGGCAATATCTCATTGCGTCAGTTCCTGATGCTCTATGACGCTCTTGGCAATCTAAATGAACTGCATCAACTGACCAAAAGCCAAAATAAGCCGCAAACTATCGAGGAGGTATTGAAGAATGCTTAATGTCCCTCTGTGGGTAAAGCGCCGTCTGAGCGATGGCAATGTGCAAAATGTTGGGCAGTTGGCAGAAAACACCACTGGTGTTTATTTCCGTTACGACGAAAGCTATTTAGCCTCTCATCAGAGTTCACTGTCCCCCTTCAACTTACCCTGGGATAACGCTTTACATCAGGCGCCCCAACAGCCGCATTACGGGCTACAGGGCATTTTTGCCGATAGTCTGCCGGACGGTTGGGGGCTTTATTTGATGGATCGAGTATTTCGAACCCATGGTTATAACCCCAGAAAAATTAGCGTATTGGAACGGTTGGCCTTTACCGGTGAACGTGGGTTTGGTGCTTTATTTTATGAGCCTGACTTGCCATTCTCCCATCAGGATAACTCACCCGATTTAACGTTGATAACGCTAGGGAACGAAGCCGTTAAGGAATTTGAAGGGACGGAGTCACACCTGATTGCTCATTTGATGAATGCCGGCGGATCAGGAGGAGCACGGCCAAAACTAAGCGTCACTCGGTTAGCTGATGGCACTTTTTCTACTCAACAGAATGCCATCGGCAAGAAGCTTTTGGTGAAGCTAACGTCAGAGAAGTTTGCCCTTGGCCACAGTGAAAGCCAGATCGAATACGTTTATATGATGATGGCACGGCAAGCGGGAATAGAAGTTGCAGACTTTACTTTGCTCAATATCGGTAAAGACCGCCATTGGCTCCAGCAAGATCGCTTTGACTGTGTTGGCGGCCATGGCCGTTGGCACATGATTTCTGCCAGCGGATTATTGGATGCCCCATTCCGCGAACCTTCACTGGATTATGTCGATCTGATTAAGGCGACCCGAATACTCTGCGGTGTGGAAGAAGCCAGAAAATTACTACGACGAGCCTTGTTCAATTATCTGACGGTAAATCAGGACGATCATGCCAAGAACTTTGCTTTTCTGGCCGATGATCAAGACAACTGGCGGCTATCCCCCTGCTATGACATCGTTTATAGCCCTTCGCCTTATGGTCAGCATATGACGGCTTTTAACGGTAACGGTTCGCAAATTACCGCATCGGCAATGACGATGATGGCCGGGCAGGCAGGTTTGGCAAACGCCAAGGCCGCAATGAATATGGCCGAAGAAATTTACAGCGTGGTAAGCCATTTCCAACAACAGGCTAATGCGGTCGGGGTACCAACCGCATTAGCCAAAGAGATTCAACGAGATATTGATGGAAAATGGCTGGCGCTACGCTCTGCCAATCAGTAACGTGCGCCAGATTTCACCGCTTTCAGGATCACGAACTTCTTGTTGGATGCGATCAGGGTGCAGTTGCCGAACAAACGCTTCAGTTTTTGGTGGTAATCCAGATGGCGGTTACCAACGATGCGCAGCTCGCCGCCTACCTGCAGGCAACGCTTGGCGTCACAGAACATCTGCCAGGCGGTGTGATCGGTGATCGCATGCTGCTGGTGGAATGGGGGGTTACACAGCACCGCCTGCACGCTTTCACGCTCAATCCCCGCCAGCGAGTTATTCACTTCAAACTGACAACGATCCATATCCTGCGGCAGGTTGTGTTCCACGTTCAGTTCGCTGGAGGCCACCGCCATGTAGGACTCATCAACAAAGCTCACCTGCGCTTGCGGGTTCTGCATCAATGCGGCCATGCCGATGATACCGTTGCCGCAGCCCAGATCGATGATGTGGCCTTCAATGTCATGCGGCAGATGATCCAGGAACAGGCGTGCGCCAATATCCAGGTTGCTGCGTGAGAACACGTTGGCATGGTTGTGGATAATCCAATCGGTACCGTCCAGCACCCAGTTGGTGGTTACCGGCGCTACCGGTGGCACGATGTCGGCGACGTCACAGTGGATCAACCGCGCTTTCTTCCATGCCAGGCTGGTGCGAGTAGGACCGAGCACCTTTTCAAACAGCTGCATGGTCGAAGTATGCACGTCACGCGCTTTGGCCCCGGCGATGATCACCGTGTCCGGTGCCACCACATCACGCAACGCACGCAGTTGCTGTTCCAGCAGTGCCAACGCTTTAGGAATACGGATCAACACCACCGCCGGTGACGCAGGCAATTCGGCCAGGGTGTCCAGCAGCGTAACCTGCTCCGGATCCAATTCATTGAGCTTCAGGTTATGGCGCGTGGCCAACTGGCTCATATAGGAATCGCTGATGCTGTAAGGCTGATGACCGTGCAGCGCACAGGCCAGCGTGCCAAAGTTGTCGTTGAAAATCAGCACCGGACGATCGCCAATGTTTACATTTTCAAGCTGTTGCAGCAGATATTCGTCCGCCGCTTCCCACGCCTGTAGTTGGGTGGATTCTTCCTGTTGGGGATAACGTTCCAGCTCAAGTTGCTGTGTTCCCAGATCGAGTTGGCTCATTGCCCCTCCTGACTGATAAAATTTGGGCTGTTTATCCCCTAAAAACGTCCGGCAGTAAAATGTTTTTTCGGATAAATTGCCCTTTGCGGGCTTTGCGCGAAAAAACATCATACAATGACCCGCTGAATTATGGCCAATACGGGAAGACGATGTCCGAACTGACTTACCTGCAGGGTTACTCTGAACATCTGCAAAGCCAGGTGCAGCAGTTGATCGACCAGCAACGTCTGGGTGAGGTGCTGTTGCAGCGCTATCCCCAGGTGCACGACTGCACCACCGACAAGTCGCTTTATCAATTTACCGTCGATCTGAAAAACCAGTATCTGCGCAATGCCCAGCCGCTGAGCAAAGTGGCCTACGACGGTAAAATCCAGGTAATGAAACACGCACTCGGCATGCACACCGCCATTTCCCGCGTGCAGGGCGGCAAGCTGAAGGCCAAGGCAGAAATCCGCGTGGCGACGGTATTCAAGCTGGCACCGGAGCCGTTTCTGCGCATGATCGTGGTGCATGAACTGGCGCACCTGAAAGAGAAAGACCACAACAAAGCCTTCTACAGCCTGTGTTGCCATATGGAACCCAATTACCATCAACTGGAGTTCGATACCCGGCTGTATCTGACCCACCTCTCCGTGTTTGGCAATCTGTATGCATAGCAGGATTCGCCTTCGGTAAATGCCGTGATAATCTGATTCTTTCTACCCGTCGCCTGGGAACCGGAGATATCTATGATTCGCTTTGCCGTTGTTGGTACCAACTGGATTACGGAACGCTTTATTGACGCCGCACACGAAAGCGGCAAGCTGAAGCTGACCGCCGTCTATTCGCGCAAGCTCGAACAGGCGCAGGCATTTGGTGCCAACTACCCCGTCAGTCTGTTTTTCGATTCCCTTGAGGCGCTGGCCCAGTCGGACGCCATCGACGCGGTTTACATCGCCAGCCCCAATAGTCTGCACTGCCAGCAGTCGCTGCTGTTCCTCAGCCATAAAAAGCACGTGATTTGCGAAAAGCCACTGGTATCCAACCTGCGCGAAGCCGAGAAGCTGGTGGCCTGTGCACGTGAAAATCAGGTAGTACTGTTCGAAGCCTTTAAAAGCGCCCATTTGCCCAATTTCTTGACGCTGCAACAAACGCTGCCGAAAATCGGCCGCCTGCGCAAAGCCTTTATCAATTACTGCCAGTACTCCTCACGCTACCCACGCTATCTGGCTGGTGAAAACCCAAATACCTTCAACCCGCAGTTTTCCAACGGTTCGATCATGGACATTGGTTATTACTGCCTGGCCAGTGCCGTGGCGCTGTTCGGCGAGCCTCAATCGGTGATCGCCAGCGCGAGCTTGCTGGATACCGGCGTTGATGCGCACGGCACCGCCTGCCTCAATTACGGCGATTTCGATGTGACCCTCTCCCACTCCAAGGTGAGCAACTCTGACATTCCGAGCGAGATCCAGGGTGAAGAAGGTACGCTGATGATTGAGAAAATTTCGGAGTGTCAGGGCGTGGTACTAACGCCGCGCGGTGGTCAGCGCCAGGATCTGACCCAGCCGCAGCATATCAATACCATGCTGTATGAAGCGCAAGTGTTCGCCGAACTGGTGGAAAAACGGCAGGTGGAACACCCGGGGTTAGAGAATTCGCTGATTATCGCCCGCCTGCTGACCGAAATCCGCCGCCAGACCGGCGTGGTATTTCCTGCCGACGGAGCATGACATGAAGCCGTTATTACTGATGCAAACCGGCGACGCGCCGGAGGTGATCCGCCAGGAAAAAGCCAATTTCGACGGCATGTTCCTGCAACAGGGAAACATTGACGTCGATCACGTACAGATCGTACATCTTCCCGCGGGTGAACAACCGCTGCCGCCGCAACACTACTCTGGCGTGGTGATCACCGGTTCACCGGCGATGGTCACCGAGCAGTTGCCCTGGAGTGAACAGGCCGCCGAATGGCTGCGACAGGCCATGCTGATCAAACTGCCTATTTTTGGCGCCTGCTATGGCCACCAGCTGCTGGCCTATGCGCTTGGCGGGGAAGTCGGCTATCACCCGCAGGGCATGGAGGTCGGCACGCTGGAGATAGAGCTGTTGCCCGCCGCCGCCAATGACCGGCGGATGGCGATGCTGCCACCGCGCTTCAAGGCGAATCTGATCCACGCGCAGAGCGTATTGACGCCCCCTGCCGGCGCCGTGGTGCTGGCACGTTCGCAGCAGGATGCTTACCAGATCCTCAGTTATGGCGAGCAAGTGCTGACCACTCAGTTCCATCCGGAATTTAACGGCGCGGTGATGCACCAGTATCTGAGCTGGCTTGGCGAGCTCTATCCGCAGCAACAGGAGGAGTATCAGCTTAAGCAACAGCAGGTTAGCGATACCCCATTCAGCCGACTGCTGTTGCAAGGGTTTGTCGTCAGCCTCGGCGCACAAAAAGCCCTGGCCGGGTAACGCAATAAACGTTGACCACTGACACATTTTGCATTACTTTCTGCCGTGCAAAGGGGAGTAACTTCATTGCCGGTTAATCGTCATTACGGTGCGCAAGCACCCGGTTACCGGGCAACCTGATGTCAGGGCGCACTAAGGTGCACCTTCATCAACGTTGTAAGTGAGACCTTGCCGGAAGGCGAGGTTTGCTTGCAGCGTTCATAAGAGCGGCTAGCGTCTTCCGACGTTGGCCGTTTTTGTTTTTGAAGGATACCTCTGATGATGAATACCGTTGGCACACCTTGGTTATGGGGCAGCTTTGCCGCCATCATAGTTGTGATGCTCGCAATCGACCTCCTGCTGCAGGGCCGCAAAGGCGCACATACCATGACGCTGAAGCAGGCCGCCAGTTGGTCACTGGTTTGGGTCAGTCTGTCTCTGCTGTTCAACCTGGGTTTCTGGTACTACCTGAACCAAACTGCCGGACGTGCCGTCGCCGATACCCAGGCACTGGCCTTCCTCACCGGTTACCTGATCGAAAAAGCACTGGCGGTTGATAACGTCTTCGTCTGGCTGATGCTGTTCAGTTACTTTGCCGTTCCGGCCAACCTGCAGCGTCGGGTGCTGATTTTTGGCGTGTTGGGCGCGATCGTACTGCGTACCATCATGATCTTCGCCGGTAGCTGGCTGGTGACCCAGTTCCAGTGGCTGCTGTACCTGTTCGGCGCTTTCCTGCTGTTCACCGGTATCAAGATGGCGCTGGCGAAGGAAGATGGTGGAGCGATTGGCGACAAGCCGCTGGTAAAGTGGCTGCGTAGTCACCTGCGCATGACCGACAACCTGGAAGGTGAGCGCTTCTTCGTGCGCCGCAACGGCCTGCTGTTTGCTACGCCGCTGGTGCTGGTGCTGATCCTGGTGGAACTGAGTGATGTGATCTTTGCGGTCGACAGCATCCCGGCTATCTTTGCCGTGACCACGGATCCGTTTATCGTACTGACCTCTAACCTGTTCGCCATCATGGGCCTGCGCGCCATGTACTTCCTGCTGGCTAATGTGGCTGAGCGCTTCTCGATGCTGAAATACGGCCTGTCGCTGATCCTGATGTTTATCGGCGTCAAGATGCTGATTATCGATTTATTCCACATCCCGATCGGTGTTTCGCTCGGCGTAGTCGCCAGTATTCTGACGCTGACGTTGTTGATCAACGCCTGGGTTAACCGCCGGAATGACCGCCTGGCCAATAATAAAGCTCCATAATCTGTTATCCGGGGCGCTAGTCGCCCCGTGATTGTTTGGCAATTCGTCCCAAACGCCAAACGTTATTGCGATCACACAAATGTAACCAGTATGTTATCAAGAGTTGATCCGCCCTTAGAATTTCACCGCTGGCCCTTTCCAACCCCATTGGTTTACTGAATACTGATTTGGCAAACACACTTGGTTACAGATACAAATAAAGTTGTCCGGCGAGGTTCCCGCCGAGATAAAGCTGTAAGCAACATCATCGGGAAGAAAAGCACTATGCAAAAACTACTACAAAAGATCACTCAGGGCAGTCTGGTCAAACAAATCATGGTCGGCCTGGTGGCCGGTATTATCATCGCGCTGGTCTCACCGGCAACGGCTTCGGCAGTGGGTCTGCTGGGTGCGCTGTTTGTTGGTGCATTGAAAGCGGTGGCACCGGTATTGGTGCTGGTGTTGGTGATGGCCTCCATTGCCAATCATAAACACGGGCAGAAAACCAATATCCGGCCGATCCTGTTCCTCTACCTGCTGGGTACCTTCGCTGCAGCGCTGGTGGCGGTCGTGGTCAGCTTTATGTTCCCGTCCAATCTGGCGCTGGTGGCCGGTAATACCGACATCAACCCACCGGGCGGCATTATAGAGGTGCTGAAAGGCCTGCTGTTGAGCGTGGTAGCCAACCCGTTCCAGGCGCTGATTAGCGCTAACTATATCGGTATTCTGGCCTGGGCCGTGGGTCTGGGACTGGCGTTGCGCCACTCCTCCGACACCACTAAATCGCTGATTAACGATATGTCGCATGCGGTCACCATGGTGGTGCGTGCGGTGATCCGCTGCGCCCCTCTCGGCATCTTCGGCCTGGTGGCTTCGACGCTGGCAGAAACCGGCTTCAGTGCGCTGTGGGGTTATGCCCAACTGCTGGTGGTGTTGATCGGCTGTATGCTGCTGGTCGCACTGGTGCTGAACCCGCTGATCGTGTTCTGGAAAATCCGTCGCAACCCTTATCCGCTGGTGTTTGCCTGCCTGCGCGAAAGTGGCGTGACCGCATTCTTCACCCGTAGCTCAGCCGCCAATATTCCGGTGAATATGGAACTGTGCAAAAAGCTGAATCTGAACGAAGACACCTACTCGGTTTCCATCCCATTGGGCGCGACCATCAATATGGCCGGTGCGGCGATCACCATTACCGTGCTGACGCTGGCGGCAGTGCATACCTTGGGTGTGCCAGTTGATATCCCAACCGCGCTGCTGTTAAGCATTGTCGCGGCGGTCTGTGCCTGCGGGGCTTCCGGCGTGGCCGGGGGTTCGCTGTTGCTGATCCCGTTAGCGTGCAACATGTTCGGTATCCCGAACGATGTGGCTATGCAGGTGGTTGCCGTCGGCTTTATCATCGGCGTACTGCAAGACTCTGCCGAGACCGCGCTGAATTCTTCTACCGACGTACTGTTCACCGCGGCAGCTTGCCAGGCGGAAGACCAACGTCTGGCGGATGAAGATCCATTGAAAGTGCGTTAATTTTTAAGCTAATGCGACAAGGCGCTCGTTATCGGGCGCCTTTTTTTGGCCTCAAGACCACAGTCCTACAATGTCACCCCGCTTTTAAAAATCGCCAGTTCACGGAAGTCATTCACTTCATTACGCGCCGCCTGACCATTGGCAATAGCCACAATCAGATCGACAAACTGCTCCAGCAGGCTTTCCATCGGAGTACCGTGGATCAGCCGACCGGCGTCAAAATCAATCCAGTGGGGTTTCTTCGCCGCCAGTTCGCTGTTGGTGGCCAGCTTCACCGTCGGCACGAAACCGCCATAGGGCGTGCCGCGCCCGGTACTGAACAACACCATATGACAGCCGGCACCGGCCAGCGCGCTGGTCGCCACCGCATCATTACCCGGTGCACTGAGCAGGTTTAATCCGGGCTGCCGCAGGCGTTCGCCATATTTCAGCACGTCCACCACCTGGCTCTGCCCGGCTTTCTGCGTACAGCCGAGGGATTTTTCCTCCAGCGTGGTAATGCCGCCGGCTTTATTGCCCGGCGAGGGGTTTTCATAAATCGGCTGGTTATGGGCGATAAAGTACTGTTTGAAGTCGTTCACCATGCTGACGGTCTTCTCGAAGGTCGCCCTATCGCGGCAGCGGCTCATCAGGATCCGTTCGGCACCAAACATCTCTGGCACCTCGGTCAGCACCGTAGTGCCGCCGTTGGCGATCAGGTAGTCGGAGAAACGTCCCAGCAGTGGGTTGGCGGTAATGCCGGACAGGCCGTCCGATCCGCCGCACTCCAGTCCGAACTTCAACTCGCTCAGTTTGCCCGGCTGGCGACGGTCATCGCGCATCACCTGATACAGGGCATGTAACTGCTCCAGCCCAGCCTCGACCTCATCGTCCTGCTGTTGGCACACCATAAAGCGTACCCGCTGCTCATCGGTCGCGCCCAGCGTGCTGCGGAACACATCCACCTGGTTGTTTTCACACCCCAGGCCAATCACCAACACCGCCCCGGCGTTCGGGTGGCGCACCATATTTTGCAGCATGGTGCGGGTGTTCTCGTGATCCTGACCCAGTTGCGAACAGCCAAACGGATGGCTGAAAAGATGTACGCCGTCGATCCCCTGCGCATCCTGAGTTTCCTTCAGAAAACGCTGCTGGATCTGCCGGGCAATACCGTTAACGCAGCCGACGGTCGGCACGATCCACAGCTCGTTGCGGACTCCCACCTCCCCGCTGCGCCGGCGGTAAAGCTGAACCTCTCGATCCGCAGCCTGTGGCGGTAACGTGGAAAAGGCCGGTTGATACAGATAGCTGTCGAGATCGCTCAGGTTGGTTTTGGCATTTTGCGAGTGAATATGTTCACCCGGCTCGATGGCTTCCAATGCATGCCCGATCGGCAGACCGTACTTGATGATCGCTTCACCGGCGGCGATCGGCTGCAAGGCAAACTTATGCCCGCGCGTCACCGGTTGTACCAGCCGAATGGCCTGTGTCTCCAGCTCCAGCGTTTCGCCGGCGGCCAGATCGCGCAGCGCTACCGCAACATTATCCAGCGAATGAATTTTTACCATGCTTTGCATAAACCCACCTCGGGCAACGGCTACGCCAGTTCAATGGCGAAATAGTTTTTGGCATTGTCGAAGCAGATGTTTTTCACCATCTCACCCAGCAGCGTGATATCCGCCGGCACTTCACCGTCCTCCACCCAGCGGCCGATCATCTGGCAAAGGATACGGCGGAAGTATTCATGACGGGTATAAGACAGGAAGCTACGGCTGTCGGTCAGCATGCCGACAAAACGGCTCAGCAGGCCCAACTGTGCCAACTGCGTCATCTGCCGCTGCATACCGTCTTTTTGATCGTTGAACCACCAGCCAGAGCCAAACTGCATCTTGCCCGGCGTGCCTTCCCCCTGGAAGTTGCCGACCATGGTGCCGATCACTTCGTTGTCGCGCGGATTAAGGCAATACAGAATGGTTTTCGGTAACCCGCCCTGGCGTGCCTGGGCATCCAGCAGGCGAGAAAGCGGCTCCGCCAACGGCCGGTCGTTAATAGAATCGAAGCCAATATCCGGGCCCACGCTGGCCAGCATGCGGCTGTTGTTATTGCGCAGCGCACCGATGTGATACTGCTGCACCCATTCGCGGCGCTGATATTCGGCGGCCAGGAACAACAGCACCGCGCTTTTGAACTGAGCACTCTGCTCCGAGGTAGGCAGCTTGCCGCTCAGGCGTGCCGTTAAAATAGCGTCCAATGTACTTTCGTCCGCTTCGCCATACACCACCACGTCCAGCGCATGGTCAGCCACCTTGCAGCCATGAGCGGCAAAATGATCCATACGTTTTTTCAACGCGTCACACAGCGCACTAAAGCGGCCAATATTGATATCCGCTGCCGCTTCCAGTTTTTGCAGGTAATCATTGAAACCCGGCGCATCAATATTGAACGCCTTGTCCGGTCGCCAGCTTGGCAGCACCTTGATGTCGAAACTGCTGTCGGCCGCAATCGCTTTATGGTGGCGCAAATCGTCGATCGGATCGTCGGTAGTTCCGACCATCTTCACATTCATTTGCTGCATGATGCCACGCGCTCTGAAATCCTCCTGCGCCAGCAAGGCGTTGCCGCGCTGCCAGATATCGTCCGCCGTCGTCGGGGAAAGCAACGTGCCGGTAATACCGAACGGGCGACGCAGCTCCAGATGGGTCCAGTGGTAAAGTGGGTTACCCAGGGTGTGCGGCACGGTGGCAGCCCAGGCGTCGAACTTTTCACGATCGCTGGCATCACCGGTACAGAGTCGCTCAGCCACACCGTTGGTGCGCATCGCCCGCCATTTGTAGTGATCGCCCTTTAGCCAGATTTCATATAAATTTTTGAAGCGGGTGTTCTCGGCGATCTGCTCCGGCGGTAAATGGCAGTGATAGTCAAAGATCGGTTGGTCTGCCGCATAGTCATGATACAAACGCCGGGCAAACTCACTGCCCAACAGGAAATCTTCGTTTAAAAACGTCGCCATATCTGGCTCCTCACCTTGCTTGCCGTTCGACACTGTGTCCAATGCGACAAAGTTATCACACCAATTTTACTGAGCGTCCAGCAAAATATCACCCTCTGCCTTGGCGCCATCGTCCATAAAAGGCCGTTAACCGGCAGTTTTACGGCAAAAAGCCGCCTGAATCGCATAATTATCCAGCAAACAGTATTGCCCAATTGAAAAACGGCTTTTGTGATATCACTCAACTTTTAAATCTGTATGACAAGTTATTGTCTCGCCACCCAGTCGTTCATGCGGCGGGAATACGTCGGTGACGGACAGGCCGGCGCAGAACAACGAAAAGGGGGAGCCCCCTAAAACGCTGCCGCCATCTCGGCGCCACCTATTGAAGACTGGGAGATATTTTGGATGCGTAAAATTAAAGGGTTACGCTGGTACATGATCGGGCTGGTGACCATCGGCACCGTGCTGGGTTACCTGACTCGTAATGCGATAGCCGTTGCAGCACCGACGCTGGAAGGGACCTTACATATCACCACGCAGCAGTACTCCTATATTGTCGCGGCGTATTCTGCCTGCTACACCCTGATGCAACCGGTGGCGGGATACGTGCTGGACGTACTGGGTACCAAAGTGGGTTACGCCATGTTCGCCATTCTGTGGGCGCTGTTTTGTATGGGTACCGCACTCGCCAACAGCTGGGGCGGACTGGCACTGGCACGCGGCGCCGTGGGCATGGCGGAGGCAGCGATGATCCCCGCAGGGCTGAAAGCCAGCAGCGAGTGGTTCCCGGCCAAAGAGCGTTCGATCGCCGTGGGCTACTTCAACGTGGGCTCGTCGATCGGCGGCATGCTCGCCCCACCGCTGGTGGTCTGGGCCATCGTGGCACACAGTTGGGAAATGGCGTTTATCATCACCGGCGTACTGAGCCTGATTTGGGCCATCTGCTGGCTGATCTTCTATAAGCACCCGAAAGACCAGAAAAAACTCAGCAATGAGGAACGCGATTACATCCTCGAAGGCCAGGAAGCCCAACACCAAACCAACAACGCCAAGAAAATGTCCGCCTGGCAGATTGTGCGCAACCGCCAGTTCTGGGGCATCGCACTGCCGCGCTTTCTGGCAGAGCCGGCCTGGGGCACCTTCAATGCCTGGATCCCGTTATTCATGTTCAAAGCCTACGGTTTTAACCTGAAAGAGATCGCCATGTTCGCCTGGATGCCGATGCTGTTCGCCGATCTCGGCTGCATCGTTGGCGGCTACCTGCCACCGTTTTTCCAGAAACACTTCAAGGTGAACCTGATCGTTTCGCGCAAGTTGGTGGTCACTATGGGGGCGGTATTGATGATTGGCCCTGGTATGATCGGCCTGTTCACCAGCCCTTATGCATCTATCGCGCTGCTGTGCGTCGGTGGCTTTGCCCATCAGGCGCTGTCTGGCGCGCTGATTACCCTGTCTTCTGACGTATTTGGTCGCAATGAAGTGGCCACCGCCAACGGCCTGACCGGCATGGCCGCCTGGACCGCCAGCACCATGTTTGCCCTGGTGGTCGGTGCATTGGCCGATACCCTGGGCTTCAGCCCGTTATTCGCTGCACTGTCGGTATTCGATATCCTCGGCGCCATCGCTATTTGGACCATTCTGCAAAATCGACCGGCCTCCGAGCCGCAGGAAGACCCGCTGCAGCCAGCCCCGGCACGCAGTTAACCCCACCACCCGGCCGCTGTGCCGGGCGTTCCCCCGCGTCCACTGGTAGCTCTGCCGGATAAGTGGTATAACAAATCCATGGTCACACGACCCTCCCTACCCTAAGAGCATTCACTATGGAATTCACTGAAACCAGACGCCTGTATCAGCAACTGGCCGCCGAGCTTAAGCAGCGTATTGAAAGCGGTCGGTACCCGGTGGGCGATAAACTGCCGGCCGAACGCTACATTGCCGAAGAGATGAACGTCAGTCGCACCGTGGTGCGGGAGGCTATCATCATGCTGGAAGTGGAAGGCTATGTTGACGTGCGCAAAGGCTCCGGGATCCACGTGATGTCCAACCAGCAGAAAAACCTGGTGATACCGGGTGACAGCATTGAGTTTGCCACCGCAGGGCCATTCGAACTGCTACAGGCGCGCCAACTGATTGAAAGCAACATTGCCGAGTTCGCCGCCACCCAGGTCACCAAACAAGACATCGTTCAGTTGATGGAGATCCAGGAACAGGCACGCAAGGAAGATCGCTTCCGCGATTCGCAGTGGGATTTGAAATTCCACGTGCAAGTCGCGCTGGCCACCCAGAACACCGCAATGGCCACCATCGTGGAAAAAATGTGGGTGCAGCGCGTGAATAATCCTTATTGGATCAAGCTGCATGAACATATCGACGACCGCTCCATCGCCAGCTGGTGTGACGATCACGATCAGATCCTCAAGGCATTGATACGCAAAGATCCTTATGCCGCCAAACTGGCCATGTGGCAGCACCTGGAAAATACCAAGCAAATGCTGTTCAACGCCACCAGTGACGATTTTGAATACAACGCTGACCGCTATCTGTTTGCCGATAACCCGGTGGTTCATTTGGACAACGTGACCGCAGAAAATAAATAGCTCAGGCAGTCAAAAACCGTAGTGTTATGTCAGGTATTGTAAAATCCGCTGAATCGATGCCTGAACGGCGGTTTGCCGTGTAGTATTTCACCGCTGGCAACGTAGATTTCCCTGTTGCCAATCGTGCTATTTTGGTAAAGTTGAGCCACTTTTTTACCCTCTGCTACGGGGCGGGACGCGAATACATGCGCTGGTTGTTTGCCATGCTTATTGCTCTTTTTTGCTGGACCGGTTCGGTCTCCGGCCAAAAGCTATGCGCGGCGTCTTCCAAAGCCATTCCCACCGCACTGAACAGCCAGCCATCGCTAGCTGAACCGGTGTTTTCCCCAGAGGACCCGGTTTACCGGTCACCGGCAGAATTGCGACGTAAAGCGCCAGGTAAAATGCCGCTGCTGCTGCCGCGGGTACATTCTTACCCCGGTTCGCTACCCGTCCCCACCCAACTGCTGCCGGTTTATTCGTTAGCCACTGAGTTGGGCCACAACACTCGACTCCCGCGTCAGAAATCACCTGCGCCAAACCGGCTTGCCCAGGTCAACTGGACGCTGCATACCCCGCAGCAGCAAAACAGGCTGGGTGGCTGGAAAGAAAGTAATATGCTTTATCGTGGCACGCTGACGTATCACTCTTGACCGGTGTCGCACCGATTAGAACCCACTAAAAGCAACGCCGTTTCATCATTATCAGCAGCCAGGATCGCCCACGCGCTCTTCGCCTACTCCCGATCCGCCGCTGAGACAAAAACAAACAATGACGTTTTAGGAACACCGGATGGACATCATTAAAGAACTGTTACATGCCTTATGGCAGCAGGATTTTGAGACGCTGGCGAATCCTTCGCTGGTCTGGACTCTCTACGCCCTGCTGTTTTTGATCCTGTTCCTGGAAAATGGCCTGTTGCCGGCGGCGTTTCTGCCGGGTGACAGCTTGCTGATCCTGGTTGGCGTGCTGATCGCCAAAGGCACCATGAATTTCCCGCTTACCATTTTTATCCTGACCGTCGCCGCCAGTCTGGGGTGCTGGGTCAGTTACATACAGGGCAAGTGGCTCGGCAATACCCGAACCGTGCAGGGCTGGCTATCCCATCTGCCGGCTCATTATCATCAGCGTGCCCACCAATTGTTCCACCGTCACGGGCTTTCCGCCCTGCTGGTTGGCCGTTTCCTGGCGTTTGTCCGCACCCTGTTGCCAACCATTGCCGGTCTTTCCGGCCTGAGCAATGCGCGTTTCCAGTTCTTTAACTGGATGAGCGGTCTGCTGTGGGTGGTGATCCTGACCTCGCTGGGTTTTGCCCTGGGCAAAACGCCGGTGTTCCGCAAGTATGAAGACCAACTGATGTTCTGCCTGATGCTGCTGCCATTGGTGCTGCTGGTGGTCGGGCTGGTGGGTTCGTTGATCGTACTGTGGCGCAAGAAGCGCGCCGACAGCCAGGGGAAAGGGGCGTGATGACCAGGCGCCCGCGCTGGCAGTACCTGTTGCTGATTGCGCTAGCCTTACTGGCGCTCGCCACGCTGCTGGTGCCCTGCATGGTGCGTACTGAAAGCGAACTGCGCATCCGTGCCGGCCAGCAAGGCCTTTCGCTACCCGATGGCTTTTATGTCTATCAGCGACTGGACCAACGCGGTATTCGCATCAAAAGCATCACCCCGGAAGGCGATGGCCTGGTGATCCGGCTGGATTCGCCGGAGCAACAGTTGCTGGCGCGCGAAGCGCTGCAAAACATTTTGCCGCCGGGTTACATCATCGCCCTGAGCGAATCCCCTGTTCCTACCCATTGGGTGCGTGAATTTGCACGCTCCCCACTCAATCTGGGATAATACCCCTTCAAATGAAGGGTTTTCCTTTCATCTGGCCTATCTGTTCAATTAATCATCAATCACCACCGAACTTAGGCGGATTCTTTGGGGGTCACCGCGATCCATGACTATGCTGAAGGTTAGCGTCAGTCAGCCGCGTAAGACTCCTGTCGCACTGCCCTATTGGCAGTCAGGAACAGAGGATGCGTGCCAATGCATCCCAATAATAAGGAACTGATAGTATGAAATTACGCCCAGCCATTTTACTGGCTCTCCCATTATTCGCCTTACCGGCCCTGTCGTTCGCAGCAGAAAACGGCTGTGTGACCAAGGCACAAGAAATTCAAAAGCAGATCGATTACGCCACCCAGCACGGTAATACTCAGCGTGTAGCCGGGCTGAAAAAGGCATTGAGCGAAGTGCAAACCCATTGCACCCCAGCCAGCCTGCAGGCCGATCGCCAGAAAAAAATCGATGAAAAACAAAGCAAGGTCACCGAGCGTCAGCAGGAGCTGAAAGAAGCCCAGCAGACCGGTAACCTGGAAAAAGTGGCCAAGAAGCAGAAAAAGCTGACTGAAGCTCAAGCCGAGCTGAAACAGGCCCAGGCGGAATAATTTTTTTACACCAGCGGATTTATCGCTGAGAGCCACGCCACACGGGATTTTTATTACCTATAAAATGGATGCTTGGTGATATCAGCTACCCATCCGCCCTTTGCTCCGGCGAAAAAATCCGCTATGTTGAAAGTCTGTCGAAGTTAACGTTAAGGAATAATCACATGGCCCATGATTCAAATGCAGAAAACTTACGCGCTGAACTTAAATCCTTAGCCGATACGCTGGAAGAAGTGTTGAACTCTTCCACCGATAAGCCAAAAGCTGAACTGGAAAAGCTGCGTTCCAAAGCCGAAAGCGCGTTGAAAGATACCCGCGTACGCCTGAGCGATGCCGGCGACAAAATTGCCTCCCAGACCAAACAAATCGCCGGCCAGGCGGATGAGTACGTTCGTGATAATCCGTGGACCGGTATCGGTATCGGCGCTGCGGTCGGCGTAGTGCTGGGCGTTCTGTTAGCGCGCCGCTAATATGGCAGAACAACCGCAAGTTCGTGCACAGGGCCCCGCTAAAGGGGTCCTGGATGTCGCCCAGCGCATCATCACCATTCTGGTCGGTATGGTGGAAACCCGGGTTCGGCTGGCCGTGGTCGAGCTGGAAGAGGAGAAAGCCAACCTCATCCAGTTACTGATTATGGCCGGTATGACCCTGTTGTTCACCGCATTTGGCCTGATGAGTCTGTTGATCCTGATTTTCTGGGCTATCGACCCTATCTATCGTCTGATGGCGTTAGGCGCGACTACCGGGGTGCTGTTGTTCCTGGCCGTGGTTGGCGCTATCTGGACACTGGTCAAGGCCCGCCGCTCCACGCTGCTGGGTGCCACGCGCAAGCAGTTGGAAATCGACCGTTCCGAGTTGGAAGGTGAAAAATGAATCGCCGCCGCTATCTGGAATGGAGAAAAGAGAAGCTCATTCGCAAGATCCAGCAGCAAAGGCTGGATCTCGCCGAAAACAAAACCCTGTGGCTGGAAAAGACCGAGCGCATCGATCGCGGTTGGCAAACCATTTTCGGCCTGCGTAAATACCTGGTAGTGGGCTCCAGCGTAATGGCGTTATATGGCGTCCGCCATCCCAGCAAGTTGATTCGCTGGTCACGCCGTGCTTTTGGTGCCTTTGGTACTATCCGCTTGATCCAGAAAACCTTTTCCAGCAAGTAACCTTCCCAAATACCATCAATACTTCCGATGTTTTGCCCCCCTTTTCACAGAAACTTTGCGTTTCTGTCGACAAAGGCCGGGCAACTTTCTGATTCCCCACGATTTGTTAGCAGGCTAAAGATTCAGTTTTTTTGAAAAAATACGACAGTTTTACTTGCTAACAAAGCGCACGCTTCCCGATTAACATTCACTCCATCAAGACGAAACGGGCAGGACAGGGTCAGAGACCCGGCATACCACCCACTAACATGACAAACGCCAAGACTGGCAAACAAAAATCACTTTGGAGTTGATGATGAAAAAATTAGAAGATACAGGTTTGCTGGTTGCTCGTATTCTGATGCCAATCCTGTTTATCGTGGCGGGCTACGGCAAAATGGGTGATGCATATGCCGGAACCCAACAGTACATGCAATCGATGGGCGTACCTGGCTTCTTGCTGCCACTGACCATCCTGCTGGAATTTGGTGGCGGTCTGGCAATTCTGTTCGGTTTCCTGACCCGTACCGTGGCACTGTTCACCGCCGGTTTTACCATCCTGACCGCATTACTGTTCCATACTAACTTTGCGGAAGGCGTAAACCAGCTGATGTTCATGAAGAACCTGACCATCGCCGGCGGCTTCATCGTACTGGCCGTTGCTGGCCCAGGCGGTTTCAGCATCGACCGTATTCTGAACAAAAAGTGGTAAGATTTTAATACCGACTCAGGGGCCCGCATGTCGGGCCCTTTTGCTTTTTCACTCGGACACGAAGGAGATTCCCATGGGACAACTCGTCGATGGCGTTTGGCAAGACATCTGGTATGACACCTCATCCACCGGAGGTCGTTTCAAGCGCTCAACCTCTCAGTTTCGCAATTGGGTGACCACAGACGGTCAACCGGGCGAACACGGAGTCGGAGGTTTTAAAGCGGAGAAAGATCGTTATCACCTGTACGTTTCACTCGCCTGCCCCTGGGCACATCGCACCCTGCTGATGCGCAAATTGAAAGGGCTGGAGTCACTCATTCCGGTTTCCGTGGTGCATCCGCTGATGCTGGAAAATGGCTGGACCTTCGGCAGCGACTTCCCTGAAGCCACCGGTGACAGCCTGTACCACTCAGACTTTCTCTATCAGCTTTACCTGCGCGCCGACCCACACTACAGCGGCCGCGTAACTGTGCCGGTACTGTGGGACAAACAGCAACAGACCATCGTCAGCAATGAATCCGCCGATATCATCCGCATGTTCAACAGCGCATTTGATGGTGTTGGCGCACGCGCCGGAGACTATTACCCCGCCGAGCTGCGCGAAAAAATTGATGAACTGAACGGCTGGATTTACGACCAGGTGAATAATGGCGTCTATAAAGCCGGTTTTGCCACCAGCCAGGAAGCCTATGATGAAGCAGTGAACGGGGTATTTGACGCGCTGGCACGACTTGAACAGATCCTGGGGCAACAGCGTTACCTGACCGGCGATCGCCTGACTGAGGCCGACCTGCGCCTGTGGACCACGCTGATACGCTTCGATCCGGTGTATGTCACCCACTTTAAATGCGACAAACACCGTATCAGCGATTATCTCAACCTGTACGGCTTCCTGCGTGACATCTACCAGATGCCGGGCATTGCCGAAACGGTCAGCCTGCCGCATATCCGCAATCACTATTACCGCAGCCACGCCACCATCAATCCGCACGGCATTATTTCCATCGGGCCGGCGCAGGATCTGGACGAGCCGCATGGCCGCGACCGACGTTTTGCTTAACACACTCCCCCTTGCTTAGCCGCGAGGGGGGCGTTTTACTGCCGTTCCAGTTGGGCGAACAGCCGTGGGATTTCACGCAGGAACCAGGCTTTCGCCTCCCCCATACTGTCACGCCGCCAGGCCATGATGATATCGACTTCGCGGCTGTATTCCGGCCCCACCACGCGTAAACGCCCTTCTTCGATGTCTTTCTCGATCATCGGGTAAGGCATGGTCGCCACACCCAATCCAGCCAGCAAAGCCAGGCGCTTGTCCTCAATGGTGCTGACCGTCAGACGCTGCTGTTTATCCAACAATTGCACGGTTAACACCGGACGCTCACGTGCAGTATCCGCTACCGCAATACCGCGGTACTTCACGCGCGTCACCTCAGACAACGGCTCCGGCTCCAGATGGATGGGGTGGTTCGGCGCGGCCACATACACGCTCATCACCTTGTACAGCTTGCGGGTGTTAATTTCGGATGACGCGCGGAAATGCATGTCCGGGGCGATAACAATATCGGCACGCCCCTGCTCCAGCCTTTCCCAGGCACCAGCCAGCACCTCGGTGAAGATCGACACCTGAGTATTGGCCTTCAGCGCCAGCTTATCGACCAATGGGAACAGTTTGCTCGGTGGCGACAGTGCCTCGCTGACGATAGTCAGGTGCGTTTCCCAGCCGCGTGCCAGCGCTTCGGCGTCGGTGGTCAGCTTGTCTGCCGCTTCCAGCAGGACCCGCCCACGCTCCAGCAACATACGCCCGACGTTGGTGAACTTGGTCCGGTGACCGGAGCGATCGAACAGCACCACGTCCAATTCTTCTTCCAATTTTTGCATGGTGTAGCTGAGTGCCGAAGGCACACGCCCCAGCTCATCGGCTGCCGCAGCGAAGCTGCCACGTCGGTCGATCGCATCCATAACCCTTAACGCTTCAAGCGTTAACGCCCGATCTCTGGCCATCGAATCTCTCTGTCAGGAAATTTGAATATGCCGACCAGATTAACTGGCTAACAATCCGGCGTCCAGATGCTTACCATCTAGATAATGAATTTAGAGAGCCGATTGCCATGATTACATGCAGAACAGCACAACAATGCGGGCAAGCTGACTTTGGTTGGCTGCAGGCTCGCTACACCTTTTCTTTTGGACACTACTTCGATCCCAAGCTGATGGGCTACGCCTCACTGCGGGTGTTAAATCAGGAGGTGCTGGCGCCAGGCGCTTCATTCCAGCCACGCACCTATCCCAGCGTGGATATCCTGAATTTGATCCTGCAGGGTAAAGCGGAATACCGCGACAGCGAAGGTAACACGGTGAACGCCAGGGCCGGTGAAGCCTTGCTTATGGCGACCCAGCCGGGACTGAGCTACAGCGAGCAGAACATCAGCAGTGATACGCCGCTGACCCGTCTGCAACTGTGGCTGGATGCCTGCCCGGAGCGCAGCAACGAGCGAGTACAGCGCCTGATGCTGCCACAGGCCGGCGTGACGCTGTTGGCTTCCCCAGACGGAGCACAGGGCAGCCTGCAACTGCGTCAACAGGTGTGGATCCACCACCTGGATTTACAGCCGGGTGAACAGCAGACGCTGGCGCTGAACGGGCCCCGTGCTTACCTGCAGTCGATCCACGGCACTATTGATGCCCATGGCGAGCGTAACGACAACCAACGCCTGACCTGCGGTGATGGGGCGTTTATCCACGAGGAAAACCGCCTGACTCTCCGTGCCGAAACGCCGCTGCGTGCACTGCTGATCGATTTGCCGGTGTAAGCCGGATCCAGAAAGGAAAAAACCCCGCGTAACTTGCGTTACGCGGGGTTTTCTTTATAGAGGGAGTTGACCGGTAAGCCGGGTTCTGTCGTGGACAGTCATTCCTCTAGGCCAGCAATCGCTCACTGGCTCAAGCAGCCTACCCGGGTTCAGTACGGGCCGTACCATGTGAACCCCTATTTGGCCTTGCTCCGGGTGGAGTTTACCGTGCCACGAACTGTTGCCAGTCGCGCGGTGCGCTCTTACCGCACCCTTTCACCCTTACCTGATCCCGCTTGCGCGGGCCATCGGCGGTTTGCTCTCTGTTGCACTAGTCGTAGGCTTGCGCCTCCCAGGCGTTACCTGGCACCCTGCCCTATGGAGCCCGGACTTTCCTCCCCTCCATCTGTCTCCCCCGAAAGGGACGGCAATGAAGCGGCGACTGTCTGGTCAACTCCGGCGCGGATAGTAGCGTTGCGCTCACGGCAGGTCAACCGCTTTACTGTTCTTGTTGCTCTAACGCGTATTTATACAACGCATTTTTCTTCACGCCGTGGATCTCCGCCGCCAGCGCCGCCGCCTTTTTCAACGGCAGCTCTTTTTGCAGCAACGCCAGGGTCCGCAGCGCTTCCAGCGGCAATGCATCGTCCTGCGCCTTATGACCTTCGACGATCAGCACCATTTCGCCACGACGACGGACTTCATCTTCCTGCACCCAGGCCAGCAGTTCGCCAACCGGCGCGCCGGTGATCGATTCCCAGGTTTTGGTCAGCTCACGCGCCAGCACCACATAACGTTGCGGCCCCCACACGGTGACCATGTCCTGCAAACTTTCCAGCAAACGGTGGGTTGATTCGTAGAAAATCAACGTACGCGGTTCCTCTGCCAGCGCCATCAGCGTATCCTTACGGCCCTTGGTTTTCGCCGGCAGGAACCCTTCGTAGCAGAAGCGGTCAGAAGCCAGACCTGCGGCACAGAGTGCCGTGGTTGCTGCACAAGCGCCCGGCAGCGGCACCACGCGGATGCCTGCTTCGCGGCAGCGGCGTACCAGGTGATAACCGGGATCGTTGATCAAAGGCGTACCGGCGTCGGAAACCAGCGCTATGCTCTGGCCTTCCTGCAGTTTCGCCAGCAGTTGATCGGCCTTTTGTTGTTCGTTATGGTCATGCAGCGCAAACAACCGCGCGCTAATCGCAAAGTGTTGCAACAGCAACCCGGTATGGCGCGTGTCTTCGGCCGCAATCAGATCAACGCTTTTCAGTACCTCTAACGCACGGTGGGTAATATCCCCTAAATTGCCGATTGGGGTGGGCACCACATACAGCGTTGATGCAGAAATGACTGATTGTTGGTGTTGATTCATTGTTTCATCCGGGTTGCCGATTTAATATTGAGCATCTTGAAAAAAACATCACTGGATACAGTATGCTTTCCTCAACATTCGTTCGTACCAAAGCAGGGCGTTCAAAGCCTGTCCGACTTACCGCAGTGATCGCAGCAGCCCTTTTCCTTGCAGGCTGTCCGAGTCAGGCCCCGCAGACGCCGCCCGCCAATATACAGGACGAAGCGAGCGCCAGTTCCGATTACTATCTGCAGCAGCTGCAGCAAAGCAGCAATGATAACAAGGCTGACTGGCAATTACTTGCTATTCGCGCGTTGTTACGTGAAGGGAAACTGCCGCAGGCCAGTGAACAACTGAAGCAACTGCCGAAAAACCTCAGCAGCGTGCAGCAGGTGGAAAGCCAGTTGCTGACCGCAGAACTGCAGGTGGCAAACAAAAGCTACGTCAGCGCTCGCAGTACGCTGGGGCATCTGGATACCGGCTCACTGTCGGCCAACCAGTTGGTACGTTTCTATCAGGCGCAGATCGCCGCCAATCAGGGTAAACCCTCCCTGCCGCTGATCCGCGCTTACATTGCGCAAGAGCCGTTGCTGACCGGCAAGCCACATCAAACCAACCTGGACCAAACCTGGCAGTCGCTGCTGCAACTGACGACGCAGGACATGAACAGCCTGGTGATCAACGCTAATGAAAATGTGTTGCAGGGCTGGTTGGATCTGCTGCGTGTCTATCAGGACAACAAGCAGGATCCCGATCTGCTGAAGGCCGGGATTAAAGACTGGCAGAACCGCTATCCACAGAACCCGGCGGCGAAAACACTACCGACCCAGTTGAACCAGGTGCTGAACTTCACCCAGGCCTCCACTTCAAAAATCGCACTGCTGCTGCCGCTGAATGGCCAGGCAAAAGTGTTTGCCGATGCGATCCAAAAAGGCTTTGAAGCAGCCAAGAACGGTGTGACCCCTTCGGCCCCAGTGCAGCAACAGCAATCACAGCCTGACAGCGCGCCAGTGCAGAGCGCAGATCCCGCGTCAGCAGACCAGAACGCCAACGGTGCAGTCAGCACCTCGGCGCCGGATGCTGCCCCGGTGACGGCTGCCCAGCCTGCTGCACCTTCCACTGCGCCGATGACTCCGCCGCAGGCCGCTAACGCACAGATTAAAGTGTATGATACCTCCAGCCAACCGCTGGCCGCGTTGCTGACGCAGGCACAGCAGGATGGCGCAACCCTGGTGGTCGGCCCGTTGCTGAAAGAAAACGTCGATCAACTTGCCAGCAGTACTACCACGCTGAACGTGCTGGCGCTCAATCAGCCGGAAACGCCGAAAGATAACCCGAACATCTGTTACTTCGCGCTTTCACCGGAAAATGAAGCACGTGACGCCGCCCGCCACATTTGGGAACAACAGAAACGGCAGCCGCTGTTGCTGATCCCTCGCGGTGCCTTCGGCGACCGCGTTGCCAAAGCCTTTAACCAGGAGTGGCAGAGCCTGGGCGGACAGACCGTGCTGCAGCAGAACATTGGCTCCGCCAGTGAACTGCGCCAGATGGTCAACAGCGGTGGTATTCGCATGTCCGGGACGCCAATCTCCGCCGCACCGGCACCGCAGGCCGTGACCATTGCCGGGCTGACCATTCCGGCACCGCCAAGCGATACGCCTGCAACCAGTGGTGGCAGCGTAGACTCGGTCTATATCGTCGCCACCCAGTCCCAGTTGACGCTGATCAAACCGATGATCGACATGGCCACCAACTCACGCAGCAAGCCGGCAATGTACGCCAGCTCACGCAGCTACCAGGCCGGGGCCGGTCCGGACTTCCGTCTGGAAATGGAAGGCCTGCAGTTCAGTGATATTCCGTTGTTGGCCGGTGCTAACCCGCAGTTGTTACAGCAGGCAAGCAGCCAGTTCCGCAACGATTATTCGCTGGTGCGTCTGTACGCAATGGGGATGGATGCCTGGACATTGTCCAACCACTTTGCTGAAATGCGCCAGTTGCCCGGTTTCCAGGTCTCCGGCACGACTGGCATGCTCACCGCCGCACCGGGCTGTGTGATCAACAGAAAACTGCCTTGGCTGCAATACCGTCAGGGCATGGTCGTTCCGGTCTCTTGAGTCAACGCGCCATAGGGGCGGGCTATGAGTTACAGGCCCGCCACTATCTGGAACGCGCCGGGCTCACCTTCTGCGCTGCCAATGTGGCGCTGCGCGGTGGTGAGCTCGATCTCATCATGCGCGATGGTCAAACCTGGGTGTTCGTTGAAGTCCGCTACCGCCGCAGCGATGCTTTTGGCGGTGCGGCGGCCAGCGTCACTTATCGCAAGCAGCAGAAGTTGCTGCATGCCGCCGCCGTTTGGCTGGCGGGACGCGGAGCCAGTTTTGACACATCGTCTTGCCGTTTTGATGTTTTGGCCATCACAGGTAGCCAGTTAGAATGGATACCCAACGCCTTCAATGCGGATTAATCGTGGTTTACCGGTGCAGACCGGCCCTTTGACTTAGTGGATTAATACAACGTGCTGGATAGAATTAAAGCCTGTTTTACCGAAAGCATCCAAACCCAGATTGCGGCGGCGGAGGCCTTGCCCGACGCCATCTCGCGTGCCGCGATGACGCTGGTTCAATCCTTACTTAACGGTAATAAAATTCTGTGCTGCGGCAACGGCACCTCGGCAGCCAACGCGCAGCATTTCGCCGCCAGCATGATCAACCGCTTTGAAACCGAGCGCCCAAGCTTGCCGGCCATTGCGCTAAATGCCGATAACGTGGTGCTGACGGCGATCACCAACGATCGGCTGCACGACGAAGTCTACGCCAAACAAGTGCGCGCGCTCGGCCATGCCGGCGACGTGTTGCTGGCAATTTCCACCCGCGGCAACAGCCGTGATATTGTGAAAGCGGTCGAAGCCGCGGTAACGCGCGACATGACGATTGTCGCGTTGACCGGTTACGACGGCGGTGAACTGGCCGGCTTGCTCGGTCAACAGGATGTCGAGATCCGCATCCCATCACACCGCAGTGCACGCATTCAGGAAATGCATATGCTTACCGTAAATTGCCTATGCGACCTGATAGATAGTACGTTGTTTCCCCACCAGGACGAATAAGGAACTGAGATGAAGCTGAAAGCCACATTTGCAGTGCTGTCCAGCGCCCTGCTGTTACAAGGCTGTATTGCAGGCGTTGTCGTTGGCAGCGCTGCCGTTGCCACCAAAACCGCCACTGACCCACGCAGCGTGGGCACTCAGGTAGACGATGGCACACTGGAAGCCCGGGTTGAAAACGCCCTGAGCAAAGATCAGCAGTTGAAGAAAGATGCCCGGGTGGTTGCGACCGCCTATCAGGGTAAAGTGCTGCTGACCGGGCAGGCGCCAAATACCGATCTGGCCGCCCGCGCCAAGCAGATCGCGATGGGTGTTGAAGGCACTACCGAAGTGTACAACGAGGTCCGTCAGGGGACGCCGGTCAGTCTGAGCACCGCGTCTTCCGACACCTGGATCACCACCAAGGTCCGTTCACAATTGCTCACCAGCGATGCTGTGAAATCGTCCAATGTGAAAGTCACCACCGAAAATGGTGAAGTGTTCCTGCTGGGTCTGGTCACGCAACAGGAAGCACAATCTGCGGCGCAGACAGCCAGCCAGGTGGGCGGCGTAAAACACGTCACCACCGCCTTTACCTACGTGAAATAACCAGTGGTCCGATGCCCTCTCCTGCGGGAGAGGGTGACGGCTCACTCAATCCAGATTATGTTCTTTCAGAAACCCTTCCCCGCCCAACTGACGCATCTGACGCATAATCCACTGCTGCCGTTGTACCACGTAACCGGAAGGCGCATTGGCCTTGAAGCGGTGCGGGTTAGGTAATACCGCTGCCAGTAATGCAGCTTCTGACGCAGTCAGACGCTTGGCCGGTTTATTGAAAAAGCGCTGTGACGCTTCCTCCACGCCGAAAACACCGTCGCCGAATTCGACGATATTCAGGTATACCGTCAGGATCCGTCGCTTGGTCCACACCAGCTCAATCCCCGATGTCAGCCCGGCCTCCAGCCCCTTGCGCAGCCAACTGCGGCCATCCCACAGGAACAGGTTCTTTGCCGTTTGCTGGGACAGCGTAGAGGCGCCACGAATGCGCGTGGGCCGACGCTCATTGTGACTGAGCGCCTTTTCGATCGCCGCCACATCAAAACCCCAGTGCTCCGGGAATTTCTGATCCTCCGCGGCCATCACCGCCAACGCCATCTGCGGGGAAATATCGTCCATCGACACCCAGTCGGAATGTGCTACATAGCCAAAATCGCCACTCAGCCAGGCGCCAAGCTGCCGTTCAACCATCACCGCAGAAAAAGGCACGGGCAGAAAAGCAAAGGCGACGATCCCCAGTAGCCACACGCCGACCAGCGTAATTAATCCGCGTTTCAGCCAAAACCAGGGCCGGGAAAAAATCGATTTGCCCGCAGATTTTCTCATTCAGTCAAATCCAGCACCCGTGAAACCAGCTTATCAATTCCGCTGGCCGCCTCACCGATCGATTTTGCCAGCATATAGGCCGGCGTGGTCACCACTTTGTTCTCAGCATCCACCACGATGTCATCAACCGGACAAATCACCGGCTCACCGCCCATGGCATCAATCACTTCACCCAGGTCGGGATCGTTGCCAATGGTCAGCCGCACTTGTTGATCCAACAGTTTCGGTAGCAACGCGGGCGCAATACACATGAAACCAATTGGTTTATTTGCCTTATGCATTTGCTGCGTTAACTTAGCCAAATCCTTATCAATCCAGCATTCCGCCCCTTCACTGGCGAAACTGCTGAGGTTCTTTGCCGCGCCAAAGCCACCGGGGACGATCAGGGCATCCAGTTGGCTGGCGTCGGCCTGTGAAAGCGGCTGGACTTTCCCTCTGGCAATGCGCGCAGACTCCACCAGAACATTGCGAAACTCTGGCACCCCATCACCGGATAAGTGATTAATAACATGAAGTTGAGGTTTATCAGGGGCAAAGCATACCGCCTGCGCCCCTGCCCGGTCCAACGCCAGCAGCGTCAGGACGGCCTCATGGATCTCCGTACCGTCATAAACCCCACAGCCGCTCAGCACTACGCCAACGTTTTTCATCACCCTTCCTCCTGTCGATACTGTCAACTGGTAAGTGCTCTGAGTTGACAAACACTAATCTACATCACACATTTTAATGAATCTTCTAACAAGAGCGCTTACATTTGCTATGTTGTTGGCTGTATGATGTTTAGGAATTCTCTACAACCTGCTCGACCAGAACATTAAAACCAATACGCAGGTTCACAATTTCCCTGGTGTTGGCGCAATATTCGCGCACCCCGGCCTAGGTCGGGGTCATTTTTTTTCAGCTTCCGCTACCCACTCACGCAGTACCTGCACATCGTTGCGCCACTCTTGCTTCAGCTCATCAACCCAATCCTGCACGTTATCCCACCATGCCGGCAACGTCGGGGTTTGAATTTGCTGTGCAATCTGTTGCAAATGACGCAGGCCAACCGAGCCGGCAGCACCTTTGATTTTGTGCCCCTCTTCGGTGATGCCCTTCTGGTCGCGTGCCGTCATATTGGACTCCAGCACCGCCAGATAACCCGGCATCATCTGCTCAAACATCTCCAGGCTCTGATGAATCAACTGCGGCCCCACCAGGTCCATGTACTGTTCCAGCATGGTGGTATCCAGTAAAGACTCATTAATCTTCATCGTCTTTTGCTCCGTTTTCTTTGTGGTGTGAGAGGGTTGATGATCCCAGTAATGCTTTATCACCTTGGTCAGCGCCGGTACGGACAACGGCTTGCTCAGCACATCGTCCATTCCCGCGTCGAGGTACTCTTTTTTGTCTTTCAGCACGTTGGCGGTCAGTGCAACCAACGGCGGCAGCGCCTGCCCGGCATAGCGTTCACGCAGTATCCGGGCGATATCCAGCCCGGTCATGTCCGGCAACTGGATATCCAGCAGCACCAGATCGAACTCGTCCGGATCGAACATCGCCAGCGCATCCTGGCCGTTCATCGCCACTTCAACGCTGTTGCCCAGCTTCTCCAGCACCGAACGCGCCACAATCACGTTCAGCTCAATGTCTTCCACCAGCAGGATATGCAGCGCCGGCAATGGCAGCGCCTCTTCGACTGCGGTCTCACTTTCCGCTTCCTGTACCGCCGGTGCCTTGATGGATAAGGTAAAGCAAGAACCGTGCCCCTGTGCGCTGCTGACGGTGATATCGCCGCCCATGCTCTGCGCCAGACGCTTGGAAACCGCCAGCCCAATGCCCGTACCGGTCGCCGGACGGCCGCCGTGCTGATCCTTCACCTGATAATACATGGCGAAGATTTTGTCCTGTTCATCCTGCGGAATGCCCATGCCGGAGTCTTCCACTTCAAACACCAGCCGATCCTGCTCTTCGCGCCGTACGCGCACCACAATTCGCCCCTGCGGGGTAAACTTCACCGCGTTGCCGATCAGGTTCCACAGGATTTGTCGCAGGCGGGTGCCGTCGGCGATGATTTGTTGCGGCAGCGGTTGTTGCGGCTCCATCACAAACTGCAGCCCTTTCGGCTGTACCAACAGGCCAGAGAGATTTTCCAGATCGGCCAGGAAGCCGGTGAAGTCTACAGGTTGGTTGTCGAGCTGCACTTTACGGCGCTCGAGCTTATCCATCTCGATAATGTCATTGAAGATATTACCCAGCGTGATGGCGCTGACATGGATGGTTTTGAGGTATTTCAGCTGTTCGTCGTTTAATTCGGTATCGAGCAGAATGCGACTCAGGCCGACGATGCCGTTAAGCGGCGTACGAAGCTCGTGGCTGATCGTTGAGATGAAGGTGGTCTTGTCCCTGCTGGCATTCTCCAGCGCGTCCTGGTAGCGCTTACGCTCGGTTATATCGCGACCAAAGCCCATCAGGCCGTGGCGTTTGCCCACGCGGTCGTAAAACGGCACCTTGCGCAGCTCAAAACAGGCCTTGCGGCCATCCGGGTAAACCAGCCACTGTTCATAGGTCAGTGAGACGTTGTGACGGAACACTTTCTCGTCGGTTTCGATCACCTTCTCGGCGATTTCCTGACCGTAGACGTCAAATGGCGTCAGGCCGATCAGCTGTTTTTCGCTTTTGCCGGTCAGCAGTTCCATCGCCCGGTTACAGCCGGAGAACTCTTTGTCTTCGTTGCGGTAATAGACCAAATCCGGCGAAGCATCGAGGAAGGAACGCAACAGCGCCGACTGCTGACCCAGTTCAATCTGCGCCAGTTCACGCTGCTCCATCTCTCCCGTCAGCTTGTCCATCACCTGCTGACGCTCTTCTTCCGCCTTGATACGGTCGGCAATTTCCTGATTCAGTTGGCTGATGTTGTCCTTCAACTGCTGGTTAAGCTCCAGGTCGCGGTGGCGCATCTCTTCCAGCTTATCCACCAGCCGCGTCAGGCGCTGGCGTGACTCCTCAAGCTGTTCGACCACCACCGACAGAAAGTAGACCGCCCATGGCGTAATCAGCAGGCCGAAGAAGATTGAACGCACCACGTCGATGCTTTCTACTTCCCCGCGCAGCAGCATGGTGACCGCCATCTGCACCACCATTGCCAGCACCACCAGTGCCGATGCCAGCAGCAGCGAAAAGCGTACCAGCCCCAGTTTTACCATTAAATCAACGTAGTACTGGGCTAACACCCGGATTTGCTTCATAGCCGCTCCCATCAGACAGAATCTTGTAAATCATACCGTAAAACCCCGATGAGATAAGAAAGCAAACGCCGAAGTGTGGGAAAGATTGCAAATCAAAACAGTGCGCAAGGACGATATTGCTGCTTTTCTGTCAATGCACTGCCCTGACCGCCATGCTGTTGCAGATAGCCCCCCACCGCCTGCATGCCGTTCCAACGGTTTTCGCACCATAATGGTGCCAACAGCGTCGGCCGGCGCGCGCTGGCGGAGATACGGTGATATATCACCTCTTTCGGCGTATGGCGGATCATCTCACCGGCGCTGGCGGCATAATGCTCGAGCGACAGTTCTGGCAATCGCCCGGCCTGCCAGGCCCGCGCCAGGGTGCTGCCGGTCACGATATGCAGCGGGTGCAGCTTGATGCCGTCCACACCGCTGTCCACCACTTGCTTCAGGGTCGCCAGATGGTCAGCGGCCGTTTCCCCCGGCAGCCCGACAATCAGGTGGCTGCACACCTTCAGTCCGCGTTCACGTGCCAGCCGGGCGGTGTGCTGATAACAGGAGAAATCATGGCCGCGATTGATGCGTTTCAGAGTTTTATCGTGCGCCGTCTGTAGCCCCAGCTCCAGCCACACCTCATACCCCTGCTCAAGGTAGCCCGCCAGCAGATCAAGCGCCGCGGGCGGTACGCAGTCCGGACGAGTCCCAACGCAGATGCCAACCATGTCGGCCTGCGACAAAGCCTGCTGATACATCTGTGCCAGCAGGCTCACTTCTGCATAAGTACTGGTGTAGGCCTGAAAGTAAGCCAGATAGCGCTTAGCGCGGTTGACCCTGACCGCCTGCAACGCCAACTGTTCGGCGATACTTTGCTGCTGCATCTGTTCATCGGCGAAAGAGGCCACATTGCAGAAGGTACAACCACCGCGCCCCAGAGTGCCATCGCGGTTCGGACAACTGAAACCGCCGTGCAGCGTGAGTTTATGGATCTTTTCACCATAGCGGCGCTGGAGATCGGCGCCAAACATATTGACTAATTGCGGCAACTGCATAATCTTGGAGATCTCTGTGCTCAAAGCCCGTGATGCTAATAAGAAACGGCTTTTCCCGCGATGACAGAGATCAACGCTTTCCCCGCAAGGCTTCACCAGGCATAACTATTCATTATAAATGCAAATAAAATCACTCAGGCCGAGATGAATTTTTCTTATTCTCGCGCAACCGTTCACGTCAATATGACAAAGCGATGAAAAATAGTCATAAACAACGAAAAAGATTAACTTATTAGAATAAAACTCCGACATTCACACCCGCACTAGCATGGTGCAGAGATTCAGGCATTGCACTATAGTGAGACAGCTCACATTTCTTCGGGGTTCACCACTCCCCTGCGCAAGCTCAAAAATTGCCATAACATATTAAATATCAATTAATTGACCACAATAAATCCCATAAGAAACCCCCTTAGGCCTATAGTTGACCTGCGTATTCTTTCTCGCTAAGTTGGAAGTCCGCTGGAAGCTTTCTGGACGGGCAAACGTCTCGTCATATTTATGCAGTAATTTAAGACTCCCTCTTAAAACAAGTCATTTACCACTTGTGAGAACCGTCACGAGAGGCCATTAACGGAGGGCGGAAAAGCAGATCGGCGCTATTAACCTTGCTGATTGGACTTCTGCCTGAAGGGAAGCCCCCTCGTGAAAGGTTGTGAGAGTCACGCAGAGCCTGGGGAGGTTCACTGATATGTTGTACGATAAATCCCAAGAGCGGGACAACTGTGGTTTCGGCCTGATCGCCCACATAGAAGGCGAACCTAGCCATAAGGTGGTGCGTACTGCTATTCACGCGCTGGCCCGTATGCAGCACCGTGGCGCAATCCTTGCTGACGGCAAGACTGGCGACGGTTGCGGCCTGTTATTACAAAAGCCTGACCGCTTTTTCCGCATGGTGGCGGAAGAACGCAGCTGGCGTTTAGCCAAGAACTACGCCGTTGGCATGATGTTCCTCAGCCAGAACGAAGAGGAAGCCCGTGCCAGCCGCCGCATTGTCGAAGAAGAACTGCAGAATGAAACGCTGTCAGTGGTCGGCTGGCGTGAAGTACCGACCAATCCGGACGTATTGGGTGAGATCGCCCTCTCTTCTTTGCCACGCATCGAACAGATCTTTGTTAACGCCCCGGCCGGTTGGCGTCCGCGCGATATGGAACGCCGCCTGTTTATCGCGCGTCGCCGTATCGAGAAGCGCGTCCAGGACGATAGCTTCTATGTCTGCAGTTTCTCCAACCTGGTAACGATCTATAAAGGCCTGTGCATGCCTGCAGATCTGCCACGTTTCTATCTTGATTTGGCGGACCTGCGTCTGGAATCGGCCATCTGCCTGTTCCATCAGCGTTTTTCCACCAACACCGTGCCGCGCTGGCCGCTGGCACAGCCGTTCCGCTATCTGGCGCACAACGGCGAGATCAACACCATCACCGGTAACCGCCAGTGGGCACGGGCCCGTACTTATAAATTCCAGACACCGCTGATCCCGGATCTGCAGACTGCCGCGCCGTTCGTTAATGAAACCGGCTCCGATTCCAGCTCGCTGGATAACATGCTGGAACTGCTGCTGGCGGGCGGGATGGATCTGATCCGTGCCATGCGCCTGCTGGTGCCACCGGCCTGGCAGAACAACCCGGACATGGACACCGACCTGCGCGCCTTCTTCGACTTCAACTCGATGCACATGGAGCCGTGGGACGGCCCTGCCGGCATCGTGATGTCCGATGGTCGCTACGCCGCCTGTAACCTGGACCGTAACGGTCTGCGTCCGGCGCGCTACGTCATCACCAAAGACAAGCTGATTACCTGCGCCTCGGAAGTCGGGATCTGGGATTACCAGCCCGATGAAGTGGTAGAGAAAGGCCGCGTGGGCCCTGGCGAACTGATGGTGATCGACACCCGCAGCGGCAGGATCCTGCACTCCGCCGAGACCGACAACGATCTGAAAAGCCGCCACCCGTATAAAGAGTGGATGGAAAAGAACGTCAAGCGTCTGGTGCCATTCGAAGACCTGCCGGCCGATCAGGTCGGTAGCCGCGAACTTGACGACTCGCAGCTCGAGACTTACCAGAAACAGTTCGGCTACAGCAGCGAAGAACTGGATCAGGTGATCCGCGTGCTGGGTGAAATTGGCCAGGAAGCCACTGGCTCAATGGGTGACGATACCCCGTTCGCCGTGCTCTCCAGTCGTCCGCGCATCATTTATGACTATTTCCGTCAGCAGTTCGCCCAGGTGACCAATCCACCGATCGACCCGCTGCGTGAAGCGCATGTGATGTCACTGGCGACCAGCATCGGCCGCGAAATGAACGTGTTCTGCGAGGCAGAAGGTCAGGCGCACCGTTTAAGCTTCAAATCACCGATCCTGCTGTACTCCGACTTCAAACAGCTCACCACACTGGAAGGCGAATATTATCGCGCCGACACGCTCGATCTGACCTTTGATCCGGCCAAGCAAGACCTGGAGCAGACCATTCGCGCCCTGTGCGACGAAGCGGAACGCAAAGTCCGCGACGGTGCCGTGCTGTTGGTGCTGTCCGACCGCGCTATCTCCACTAGCCGTTTGCCGGTGCCTGCACCGATGGCCGTAGGCGCGATCCAGACCCGTCTGGTAGATAAGAACCTGCGTTGCGACGCCAACATTATCGTTGAAACCGCCAGCGCCCGCGATCCGCACCATTTCGCCGTGCTGCTGGGCTTCGGCGCGACGGCGGTCTACCCGTACCTGGCCTACGAAACCCTGGCCAAACTGGTAGATACCCAGGCGATCGACAAGAAATACCGTGAAGTGATGCTGAACTACCGTAACGGCATCAACAAAGGCCTGTACAAGATCATGTCCAAAATGGGCATCTCGACGATTGCTTCTTACCGCTGCGCCAAATTGTTCGAGGCCGTCGGTTTGCATCGCGATCTGTCCGATTTGTGTTTCCAGGGCGTGGTCAGCCGCATCGGCGGCGCCAGCTTCAGCGATATCCAACAGGATCTGCAGAACCTGTCTAAGCGCGCATGGCTGAAACGCAAGCCGCTGGAACAGGGTGGCCTGCTGAAGTTTGTCCACGACGGCGAGTACCATGCGTACAACCCTGACGTGGTGAGCACACTGCAAACCGCGGTTCACAGCGGCAAATACAGCGACTATCAAACTTACGCCAAACTGGTGAATGAACGCCCGGTGGCGATGCTGCGCGACCTGTTGGCCATTACGCCGAAGGGCACGCCAATTCCGGTCGATCAGGTTGAACCGGCCGAATCGCTGTTCAAACGTTTCGATACCGCAGCCATGTCTATCGGTGCACTGAGCCCGGAAGCGCATGAGTCGCTGGCGATTGCCATGAACAGCCTCGGTGGCTTCTCCAACTCCGGTGAAGGCGGCGAAGATCCTGCGCGCTACGGCACCAACAAGGTGTCACGCATCAAGCAGGTGGCGTCCGGCCGTTTCGGCGTGACCCCGGCCTACCTGGTGAATGCCGATGTGATCCAGATTAAAGTGGCTCAAGGGGCCAAGCCGGGTGAAGGCGGTCAGTTGCCTGGCGATAAGGTAACCCCGTATATCGCCAAGCTGCGTTACTCGGTGCCGGGCGTGACCCTGATATCCCCACCGCCACACCATGACATCTACTCGATCGAAGATCTGGCACAGTTGATCTTCGACCTGAAACAGGTCAACCCGAAGGCGATGATTTCGGTGAAGCTGGTTTCCGAACCGGGCGTCGGCACCATCGCTACCGGCGTGGCGAAAGCCTATGCCGACCTGATCACCATCGCCGGCTACGATGGCGGTACCGGTGCCAGCCCGCTGTCTTCGGTGAAATATGCCGGTTGTCCGTGGGAACTGGGCCTGGTGGAAACCCAGCAGGCGCTGGTGGCTAACGGCCTGCGCCATAAAATCCGCCTGCAGGTGGATGGCGGCCTGAAAACCGGCGTGGATATCGTCAAAGCGGCGATCCTCGGTGCAGAGAGCTTTGGCTTCGGCACCGGCCCTATGGTGGCGCTGGGTTGTAAATATCTGCGTATCTGTCACCTGAATAACTGCGCAACCGGCGTGGCAACTCAGGACGAAAAACTGCGCCGCGATCACTATCACGGCCTGCCGGAACGTGTGGTTAACTACTTCCAGTTTATCGCGCGTGAAACCCGCGAAATCATGGCGCAACTGGGTGTCAGCCAACTGGTCGATCTGATTGGTCGTACCGAGTTCCTGACCGAACTGGACGGTATTTCTGCCAAGCAGAACAAACTGGATCTGTCGCCGTTGCTGCAAACCGCTACGCCGCACCCAGGCAAGGCGCTGTACTGCACTGAAAGCAGCAACCCACCGTTCGACCAGGGGTTGATGAACAAAGATCTGCTGGCGCAGGCGGAACTGCATATCGAAGCCAAGCACAGTAAGGCTTTCTACTTCGATATCCGCAATACCGACCGCTCAGTGGGCGCTACCCTGTCCGGTGCCATCGCTACCGTGCATGGCGATCAGGGCATGGCAGCCGATCCGATCAAGGCTTACTTCTCCGGTACTGCAGGCCAGAGCTTCGGCGTCTGGAATGCGGGTGGGGTTGAACTGACCCTGACCGGCGACGCCAACGACTACGTCGGTAAAGGCATGGCCGGTGGCCGTATCGCCGTACGCCCACCGATTGGATCTGCATTCCGCAGCCACGAAGCCAGCATCATCGGTAACACCTGTTTGTACGGCGCTACCGGCGGCAAGCTGTTCGCCGCAGGCCGTGCCGGTGAGCGTTTCGCCGTGCGTAACTCCGGTGCCATCACCGTAGTCGAAGGCATCGGTGACAACGGTTGTGAATACATGACCGGCGGCATCGTCTGCGTGCTGGGAAAAACCGGCATCAACTTTGGTGCGGGCATGACCGGCGGCTTCGCCTACGTGCTGGATGAGGACGGCGAGTTCCGCAAACGTGTGAACCCGGAGCTGGTGGAAGTGTTGGATGTCGAACAACTGGCGATTCATGAAGAGCACCTGCGTGGCTTGATTACCGAGCACGTTCAGGCGACCGGTTCTTCGCGTGCGGAAGAGATTCTGGCTAACTGGCCGGAATGGGCGCCGAAGTTCGCTCTGGTCAAGCCGAAGTCCAGTGATGTCAAAGCATTGTTGGGTCACCGTAGTCGTTCCGCAGCCGAGCTGCGGGTTCAGGCGCAGTAAGAGGTCATTAATGAGTCAGAATGTTTATCAATTTATCGACCTGCAGCGCGTTGATCCGCCAAAGAAACCGCTCAAGATCCGTAAAATTGAGTTTGTAGAGATTTACGAGCCGTTTTCGGAAACTCAGGCGAAGTCGCAGGCGGACCGCTGTCTGTCTTGCGGTAACCCGTATTGCGAATGGAAATGCCCGGTTCACAACTACATCCCGAACTGGCTGAAGCTGGCGAACGAAGGCCGCATCATGGAAGCTGCGGACCTGGCGCACCAGACTAACAGCCTGCCGGAAGTGTGCGGCCGCGTTTGCCCACAGGATCGTCTGTGTGAAGGCTCCTGCACCCTGAACGACGAGTTCGGTGCGGTGACTATCGGTAACATCGAGCGCTATATCAGCGATAAAGCGATTGAGATGGGCTGGAAACCGGACATGTCCCACGTGCTGCCTACCGGCAAACGCGTAGCAGTGATCGGTGCTGGCCCTGCCGGCCTGGCCTGTGCCGACGTACTGACTCGCAACGGCGTGAAAGCGGTGGTTTACGATCGTCATCCGGAGATCGGTGGCCTGCTGACCTTCGGTATCCCGGCCTTCAAGCTGGAAAAAGAAGTAATGGTGAAACGCCGTGGCATCTTCAGCGAGATGGGCATTGAGTTCCAACTCAATACCGAAGTGGGCAAAGACATCACCATGGAGACGCTGCTGAGTGAGTATGACGCGGTGTTCCTCGGTGTCGGTACCTATCAGTCCATGCGCGGTGGCCTGGAGAATGAAGAAGCGCCGGGCGTCTATGACGCACTGCCGTTCCTGATCGCCAACACCAAGCAGCTGATGGGCTATCAAGCCGAGCAGCACGAGCCGTATATCAACATGGAAGGCAAACGCGTGGTGGTACTGGGCGGTGGTGATACCGCGATGGACTGCGTGCGTACCTCTGTCCGCCAGGGGGCAACCGACGTTATCTGTGCCTACCGCCGTGATGAAGCCAACATGCCAGGCTCCAAGCGTGAAGTGAAAAACGCGCGTGAGGAAGGGGTTGATTTCAAATTCAACCTGCAGCCGCTGAGCATCGAACTGAACAGCGCCGGTCGCGTGGCCGGTGTAAAAATGGTTCGTACCCAGTTGGGTGCACCGGATGCCAATGGCCGCCAAACGGCGGAGCAGGTACCGGGCTCCGAGCACATCATCGATGCCGATGCCGTGGTTCTGGCCTTTGGTTTCCGCCCGCATAAGATGGACTGGTTGGCCGCTCACGACGTTGAGCTCGACAAACAGGGCCGTATTGTGGCGCCGGAAAGCACCGATAATGCCTTCCAGACCAGCAACCCGAAGATCTTCGCCGGTGGCGATGCGGTGCGCGGTTCAGATCTGGTAGTGACGGCGATTGCCGAAGGCCGTAAAGCAGCCGATGGCATCATGAGCTACCTGGAAGTCTAAGCTCCTCAGCTTCCCCCCAAGGGCCCGCGGTTAACTCTGCCGGGCCCTTTGTTTTTCCCGGGGCGCAGGCAATAAAAAAGGTCGCCAAAGCGACCTTTCGTGTTCACCACTGCGGGGTTATTTCACCACGCGCAGTGCCGGGCGACCACCACGTGGCGGCGGTGGTGGCTCATCATCCGGATCGTTACCTTCATCCAGATCAGGGCGATCACCATCAATTACCGACATCAGGCTTTCCGAAGGGATCGTCTCATTGTCCAAACCTTCAAACGTGCCTTCCGCTTCATAAGCGGCTTCCGGTTCGAACATGGTGCCCGCACCGTTTTCACGGGCATAAATTGCCAGCACCGCTGCCATTGGCACCAGGACCTCACGTGGCACACCACCGAAACGCGCGTTGAAATGCACTTCGTCGTTGCCTAATTCCAGGTTGCCTACTGCACGCGGCGCGATGTTCAGAACGATCTGGCCATCACGGGCGAATTCCATAGGTACCTGCACGTCAGGACGCGTCACATCCACCACCAGGTGCGGTGTCAACTGATTGTCCAGCAACCAGTCATAGAACGCCCGCAGCAGGTACGGACGGCGTGGAGTCATCTGAGACATATCCATAACGCTTAGCCCCGAGTCTGCAGGCGCATTTCGCGCTCGGGTTCGGTCAGGGAGGCCAGGAAGGCATCACGCTCGAACACGCGAGTCATGTAGCCTTTCAGCTCTTTGGAACCGGCACCGCTCAATTCAATGCCCAACTGCGGCAAACGCCACAGCAGCGGCGCCAGGTAGCAATCTACCAGGCTGAACTCTTCGCTCATGAAGTACGGGGTCTGGCCAAAGATAGGGGCAATCGCCAGCAGTTCTTCGCGCAGTTGACGGCGTGCTGATTCAGCTTCCTGACCGTTACTCTGCTCGATTTTGTACATCAGCGAATACCAGTTTTTCTCGATACGCAGCATCATCAAGCGGCTCTCACCGCGAGCAACCGGGTAGACCGGCATCAATGGTGGGTGCGGGAAGCGCTCATCAAGGTATTCCATGATGATACGGGATTCATACAGGGTCAGTTCGCGATCGACCAGGGTAGGCACCGTCTGGTACGGGTTGAGGTCAATCAGATCCTGCGGCAGGTTATCCAACTCAACCTGCTCAATCTCAACGCTGACACCTTTCTCCGCCAGTACGATACGTACTTGATGGCTAAAAATGTCGGTCGGGCCAGAGAACAGCGTCATTACCGAACGTTTGTTGGCAGCGACAGCCATGAAAACCTCCAAGTTATCTAGAAAATACTGCGAATAGCCAACGGACAGGCTGCTATCCTGAATGATCTTGACCGCAGGCCAGCAACTTGCAGCGAAACCTTAGGTCATAAAAACGGCCTCGGAGGTAGACTGATAACTGCTGCATGGCGAACAGGCGCAAAAGTGGATGATAGTTTACCAGATTTTGCTTGTTTTGTGGGGGCTGTACGGTGATTTCGTATTGAATTGTCTGATATACCAAAGATTTTAGTAGCGACAAGTTGATTTTCAGGCATAAAAAAACCCGGTGAAGCACCGGGTTTTTGGCGTAAATTCCACTGCCGAGGCAGTAAAAAATTAACGCTTGGAGAACTGCGGACGACGACGTGCTTTACGCAGGCCGACTTTCTTACGTTCTACCTTACGGGCGTCACGAGTAACGAAGCCAGCTTTACGCAATTCACCGCGCAGAGTCTCGTCGTACTCCATCAGTGCACGGGTGATACCGTGACGGATAGCGCCAGCCTGACCAGAGATACCACCACCTTTAACGGTGATGTACAGGTCAAATTTACCAACCATATCGGTCAGTTCCAACGGTTGACGAACTACCATGCGGGCAGTTTCGCGACCGAAGTACTGTTCCAGGGTACGCTGGTTAATTACGATGTTACCACTGCCCGGCTTGATGAAAACGCGAGCTGCGGAGCTTTTGCGGCGACCAGTGCCGTAGTATTGATTTTCAGCCATTGCCTATAATCCCGATTAGATGTCAAGAACTTGCGGTTGCTGTGCCGCGTGAGTGTGCTCGGTGCCCGCGTAAACTTTCAGTTTACGGAACATTGCACGACCCAACGGACCCTTTGGCAGCATGCCTTTAACCGCGATTTCAATCACACGCTCTGGATTGCGGGCAATCATCTCTTCAAAGGTCGCTTGCTTGATACCACCGACGTAGCCGGTGTGACGGTAATACACTTTGTCTGTACGCTTGTTGCCGGTTACAGCAACTTTTTCTGCGTTCAGAACGATGATGTAGTCACCGGTATCAACGTGCGGGGTGTATTCCGCTTTATGCTTGCCGCGCAGACGACGAGCCAGTTCAGTAGCGAGACGGCCTAAAGTTTTACCATCTGCATCAACAACGTACCAGTCGCGTTTTACGCTCTCTGGTTTAGCTGTAAAAGTTTTCATTAGAAAGCTTACCCAATAATTAGTTACACGTTGGTGAACACCCAAACGCTCGAAAACAGTTGAGGCTCACACGACCATACAAGTCCAGCAAACCTACCCCTTCGAATAGCCATTGCCGGCACTAAAAAGTTTTTGGGAAAAAAACTTTGTTGTAACGTGGGGTCGCAAGATTATAGAGAAGTCGCTCACAAAGATCGAACGCTTTTTGAATAGAAACGCAATTTAGCGCTAACGGCGGAAATGCGGGGACGCCGGCGGTCGGGGTCCCCCTGGGCGTCACGGCAGATGCGGCAACTTCAGATACTCCTCGCTCTGCATTTCCTGCAGCCGCGACAGGCAGCGCTGGTACTCAAACTTCAGCCGTTCCCCCTGGTAAATATCAAACATCGACGCTTCGGCGGCAATCACCAGCTTGACGTGACGTTCGTAAAATTCATCCACCAACGCCAGGAAGCGACGTGCAGTATTTTCCTTCAACGGCCCCATTACCCGCACATTATACAGGATCACACTGTGGTACAGGCGCGACAATGCAATATAGTCCAACTGGCTACGCGCCTCTTCGCACAACGTGTGGAAATCTACCGCCAGCACGCCGTCTACCGCGCGGATCGCCTGCAACGGCCGGTGATTAATTTGCAATACCGGCGCCGCCTCCCCTTCCTTGCCGGCCAGCTTCACAAACATCCGGTCCATGGTCTGCCGGGTCTGCTCATCAAGCGGCGTCAGGTACAAATGGGCCTGAGTCAAAGTGCGCAGGCGGTAATCAATGCCAGCGTCAACGTTCATCACGTCACAATACTGGTTAATCAGGTCGATCGCCGGCAGGAAACGCGCACGCTGCAGGCCGTTGCGGTACAGATCGTTCGGCGGAATATTGGAGGTCGCCACCAGCGTAATGCCACGGGCAAACAGCGCCTGCAACAAGGTTGCCAGCAGCATGGCGTCGGTAATATCGGAAACAAAGAATTCGTCGAAACACAGCACGTCGGTCTGCGCCTTGAAACCGTCAGCGATGATTTCAAGTGGGTTTTCCTGCCCCTGCAGCTCCGTCAGCTCTTCGTGCACCCGCAGCATAAAACGGTGGAAATGCAGACGCAGTTTGCGGTCCCCCGGCAGGCTGTGGAAGAACATATCCATCAGCCAGGTCTTGCCGCGGCCAACGCCGCCCCACATATATAAGCCCTGAGCCGGGCGCTGCTGAGCCGTTTCACTGCTCTTGCCCAGCCAACGGTTGAATTTGCCGCGCAGGCCACCGACCGACGCATTGACAGCGGGCGTCTGCTGCAATGCCTGATAGATATGATCCAGTTGAGTCACGGCCTGACGTTGCACCGCATCGGCCTGATATTCTCCCGCATCCAGCGCCTGCTGGTAGCGTGATAATGGTGATTGTGCCTGCATCTGTTCGATGTTCCCTAACAACGCTTAGAAATTATTTAGCCCATTTTCGCGGCAATTTTACGGGGCTTCTTGCCCTTATCGCTACAAATACCCACTCAGGGCGCTACTGAAAACCCTGAAGAAAACAGGTCATGGCTCATCAGGATTCCACTCGGACAAGGTTAACGGTTATAGTGGATATTATTAAGTGAAAAATCCCTGCGGAACAACGAAGTCAAAATAGGAGTCATCATGACCTGGGAGTATGCGCTGATTGGTTTGGTGGTCGGTATCGTCATTGGTGCGGTAGCGATGCGTTTTGGTAACCGTAAATTACGTCAACAACAAGTTTTGCAAAATGAGTTGGACAAGAGCAAAACCGACCTGGAAGAGTATCGCCAGGAGTTGGTCGGCCACTTTGCCCGTAGCGCTGAGCTGCTGGACAACATGGCACGCGACTATCGCCAGCTGTATCAGCACATGGCGAAAAGCTCCAACAACCTGCTACCGGACCTGCCAATGCAGGAAAACCCGTTCCGTTATCGCCTGAGCGAAGCCGAAGCGGATAACGATCAAACGCCGGTAGAGATGCCACGCGATTACTCTGAAGGCGCATCTGGCCTGCTGCGTGGCGAACGTCCGCGCCGCGACTAAACGCCGTTCTTCGCCCGTGGGCCAGTCCCACGGGTCTTTGCTTTCCCCGGTTTTTCTTCCCCACGCTGAGCTATTCTTAAAGCTGGCGCCTGAGTGAACTTTTCACGCAAATTCACGGTCTTATCCTTCACTATGGTAGTGCTGCTGCATTATCATCACCCTTTCACCGGCAGGTATTGAGAGAGTTATAATCAATGAATAAAAAGTCGTTAATTCTTAGTGCATTGGCAATGAGTATTGGCCTCACACTGACCTCCGTACCGGCAGCCACCGCGGCGATGCCCGTCGCCGTTCAGGGACAACCGCTGCCAAGCCTGGCACCGATGCTGGAAAAAGTCCTGCCCGCCGTCGTCAGCGTGCATGTTGAAGGCACACAGATACAGCGCCAGCAGGTTCCGGAGGAATTCAAACGCTTCTTCGGCCCTGATGCCCCAGGGCAGCAACAAAGCTCACGTCCGTTTGAAGGGTTGGGTTCTGGCGTCATCATCGATGCCGCCAAAGGCTATGTGTTGACCAACAACCACGTGATCAACAACGCCGACAAAATCAGCGTGCAGTTGAACGATGGCCGTGAAGTGGACGCCAAGCTACTCGGTCGTGACGAGCAATCCGATATCGCCCTGCTGCAGCTCAGCGACGTGAAAAATCTGACCGCGATTAAAATGGCGGACTCCGACCAACTGCGGGTCGGCGATTTTGCCGTGGCCGTCGGTAACCCGTTCGGCCTGGGTCAGACCGCGACTTCCGGCATTATTTCTGCGTTGGGCCGCAGCGGCCTGAACCTGGAAGGGCTGGAAAACTTCATTCAGACCGATGCTTCCATCAACCGCGGTAACTCCGGCGGCGCACTGGTTAACCTCAACGGTGAGCTGATCGGCATCAACACCGCCATTTTGGCGCCAAGCGGCGGCAACGTGGGCATCGGCTTTGCCATCCCAAGCAACATGGCGCAGAACCTCAGCCAACAGCTGATCGAGTTTGGCGAAGTCAAACGCGGCCTGCTGGGCATCAAAGGCAGTGAAATGACCGCCGATATGGCCAAGGCGTTTAATACCGATACCCAACGCGGCGCCTTTGTCAGCGAAGTATTGCCTAAATCCGCCGCTGCCAAGGCGGGTATCAAGGCCGGTGACATTCTGGTTTCCGTCGACGGCAAGGCCGTCAGCAGCTTCGCGGAGCTGCGTGCCAAGGTGGGGACCACCGCGCCGGGCAAAATCATCAAGATCGGGTTGCTGCGCGACGGTAAGCCACAGGAAGTTTCCGTTACGCTGGATAACAGCGATGGTGCCTCCACCAATGCCGAAACGCTTTCTCCGGCCTTGCAGGGTGTTTCACTCAGCAACGGTGCCATTCCAAGCGGCGACAAGGGCGTGAAGATCGACAGAGTCGATAAAGGTTCTGTGGCTGCGCAGATCGGACTGCAGAAAGATGATGTGATCATTGGCATCAACCGCCAGCGTATTGAGAACATCACGGCGTTACGCAAGGTACTTGAAGCCAAACCCCCGGTGATGGCACTGAACATCGTGCGCGGCGGTGAAACCATTTATCTGCTGTTGCGTTAATCGGTAATTTGTTTAAAAACCGGGCTCGGTGACATACTGCGCCCGGTATTCTCATGTTATCCTCCGTGTATCTTTTACCTCACGTACTAAAACTCCATGTTTGCTAAGCTCTTGCGTTCCGTCGTTATTGGTCTAATCGTTGCCGGCCTGCTGCTGGCTGCGCTTCCCGTGCTACGTTCCTCCAATACCCTGTTCGCAGAAAAACATGACAGTACCCGTGACGAAACACCGGTCAGCTACAACAAAGCGGTACGCCGCGCTGCGCCTGCCGTCGTGAATATCTACAACCGCAATATAAATGGCACCACCAACGTTTTGTCGCTGGGTTCCGGGGTGATCATGAACGATCGCGGTTATATCCTGACCAATCGCCATGTGATCAAGGATGCGCAACAAATTACCGTGGTCGTCCAGGATGGCCGCCGCTACGAAGCCTTGTTGGTCGGATCTGACAGCCTGACCGATCTGGCGGTGTTGAAAATAGATCCGGGCAACCTGCCGGTTATCCCAATCAATACCGCCCGTACTGCTCACGTGGGTGACGTCGTGCTGGCTATTGGCAACCCCTATAATCTCGGCCAGACGGTTACTCAGGGGATCCTCAGCGCCACCGGTCGTATCAGTATGAGCACCACCGGTCGCCAAACTTTCCTGCAGACCGATGCCTCGATTAACCGCGGCAATTCGGGTGGCGCGCTGGTCAACTCGCTGGGTGAGTTAATCGGTATCAATACCCTGACCTACGATAAAGTCACCGATGGGGAAACCCCGGAAGGTTTGGGCTTCGCTATTCCCATCGAGCTGGCTACCAAGATCATGGATAAACTGATCCGTGACGGCCGCGTCATTCGTGGTTATTTCGGTATTCAGGGTAAAGAAATTATCCCCCTGCGCTCGTCCAATTCCGGCATCGATCGCCTGCAGGGCATTATCGTGACCGAAATTACGCCGAACGGACCGGCAGGTAACGCCGGCTTCCATATCAACGACGTGATTATCAATGTCGACAACAAACCGGCAATATCGGTATTGGAGACCATGGATCAGGTGGCGGAGATCCGCCCCGGTACAGAAATTCCGGTGGTCGTACTGCGCGAGGGCAAACGCATCACGCTGAAGATGACGGTGGGTGAATTCCCGGAAGATAACAATTAAAAAGGGCCCGGCAAAGCCAGACCCTTCAATACTGCATTTCCGCCGGGGCAACACCCCGGCATCCAACAGATTATTCGCCTTTCACACGCTCGATATTCGCACCCAGCGCACGCAGCTTGTCTTCAATACACTCATAGCCACGGTCAATGTGATAGATACGATCGACCACGGTTACACCGTCAGCGATACAACCCGCAATCACCAGACTGGCTGAAGCGCGCAGATCGGTCGCCATCACCTGTGCACCGGACAGTTGCTCAACGCCGTGACAAATCACAGTGTTGCTCTCGATCTCGGCGTGTGCGCCCATGCGGATCAGTTCAGGCACATGCATGAAGCGGTTTTCGAAGATGGTCTCGGTGATCACACCGGTGCCTTCTGCGACCAGGTTCAGCAAGCTGAACTGGGCCTGCATATCGGTCGGGAACCCCGGATGCGGCGCAGTACGAATGGTCACCGCTTTCGGACGCTTGCCATGCATGTCCAGGCTGATCCAGTCTTCGCCTACTTCGATATCCGCACCGGCTTCACGCAGCTTGGCCAGCACCGCATCCAGCGTATCTGGACGAGTATCACGGCACATCACTTTACCACCGGAAACCGCGGCAGCGATCAGGAAGGTACCGGTCTCGATACGGTCCGGCAGCACGCGATAAACACCGCCGCCCAGGCGCTCAACGCCCTCGATGGTGATGCGGTCACTGCCTGCTCCGGTGATTTTCGCACCCAGCGTGTTAAGGAAGTTGGCGGTATCGACAATTTCCGGCTCGCGAGCCGCGTTCTCAATCACGGTGGTGCCGGTCGCCAGCGTTGCCGCACTCATGATGGTCACGGTAGCGCCAACGCTCACCTTGTCCATAACGATGTGTGCGCCCTTCAGGCGGCCGTCAACGGAAGCTTTAACATAGCCTTCTTCCAGTTTGATCTCAGCACCCAGCTGTTCCAGACCCGTGATGTGCAGATCAACCGGACGTGCCCCGATCGCACAGCCACCCGGCAGGGAAACCTGGCCACGGCCAAAGCGAGCGACCAGCGGCCCCAGTGCCCAGATAGAAGCACGCATGGTTTTCACCAGGTCATAGGGGGCGCAGAATTCATTCACACCGCTGGCGTCAACAAACACCGAGCCATTGCGTTCAATCTTGGTGCCTAACTGGTTGAGTAGCTTAATGGTGGTATCGATGTCCTTCAGCTTCGGGACATTCTGCAGCTCGACCGGCTCTTCCGCTAATAATGCGGCGAACAGGATCGGCAGGGCGGCATTTTTAGCCCCGGAAATAGCAACTTCACCGCTGAGACGGGTCCGGCCCTGCACACGAAATTTATCCATTTGACTACTCTCTATTATCTAAACTGACGCTGCCCGCCCCGCTGGGCAAACAGCCTTAAAATCCGTTGAGTTTGCGGTCTCGCTGCCACTCTTCAGGGGTGTATGCCTTAATCGACAAGGCATGAATACGGTTGTCCGCAATGTATTCCATCAGCGGTGCATACACTGTCTGTTGTTTCTTGACGCGGCTCATAGCGGCAAACAGCTCACCGACCACAATCACCTGAAAATGGCTACCGTCGCCAGTAACATGTGCTTCATCCAGTGCCAATGCTCGCATCAACACGTCTTTAATCTCGTTATTTTCCATAGTATCCAGTTCTGCATCAAAAGGATCATAATCAGCCTGACATCTTAGTGGAATCAGACGTTTTCTTAAACTAAAGAAAAAGCCCCTGTGTAACAGGGGCTTTCTGAGGCGAAACCGTCTATAGCCAGCCGAAAGTAGGGCTAACCAGCGGTATCAACAGGCATTATTGCTTGCAGGTTGTACAGCGTGATCAAGGTTTTCAGGCGATCGCTGACGCCAGAAATTTTTAATTCCACACCGCGCTGACGCTGCTGTTCACGCAGATGTACCAGCAATGCCAGCCCGGAAGAGTCCACACGCTGCAGTTGCGTAACGTCGAGGACGGTTTTATCCGCCAGCAACGTTTCCCGCTGTTCCCACAGCGGCAACAGAGTTTCCCGATCCAGTTCACCGCGCAGGATCAGGGTCTGCTGCTGCGATTCAAAGCTGAGGGCCGTGGTCATCAGTTTTTCTGATCCAGCGTGATTGGACGCTGCGCCGCTGCCTGCAGCTGTTTGGTCAGGCCGTCAATCCCTTGAGTACGCAGGGTAGATGCCCACTCGTTTTGCTTGGTGGTGATCATGCTGACGCCTTCGGCGATCATGTCATATGCCTGCCAGTAACCCGTCTTGCTGTTTTTGCGCCATTGGAAATCCAGACGCACCGGCGGACGACCGCCCTGATCAATGATGGTCACGCGAATGGCCACAATATCGGCATTATCCAGCGGCTTTTCAGGTTCAATCTGGTAAGTCTGGCCGTGGTACATCGCCAGCGCCTGGCCGTAGGCCTGCTCCAGATAAGCCTGGAATGCGGTGAAGTAAGCTTCACGCTGTGCCGGCGTCGCGTCTTTGTAATAACGGCCCAACACCAGCGCACCGGCGTATTTGACCTGCACAAACGGCATCAGTTCCTGATGCACTACGGAACGCAGGTAGTTAGGATCCTGCTTGATCTTTGGCTGTTCGGTTTTCAGACGGGTGAAGGTCTTTTGAGCCGCGTCTTGCATCAGGCTATAAGGATTGGTTTGATCGACCGCATTCGCCAGCGGCGCAACCACCAGCAGAGCAACCATAAGTAAACGTTTAAACATGCAGGTTTCCTCTCTTAATGAATAGGGGCAGCAGGTTGCGGCGCAGCAGTCGCGTCGCCCGCTTTGGCTGCGTCATCCTGACCGCCGCTCTTATACAGGAACTGGCCGATCAGATCTTCCAGTACCATGGCTGATTTGGTGTCCTGAATAGTGCCGCCATCTTTCAAAATGGCGGTGCCCATATCCGGATCTTCAAAACCGACGTTCAGTGCCAGATATTGCTCCCCCAGCAGGCCGGAGGTGCGGATCGCCAGCGAGCTGGTGTCCGGGATCTGGTCGAATTTATCCTGGATGTCCAGGGCGACGCGCGGCGTATAGGTTTTAGGATCAAGCGAGATATCGGCCACCCGGCCTATCATTACCCCGCCTATCCTCACCGGTGAACGCGCTTTCAGACCGCCGATATTATCGAAGGTCGCGTAAATACGGTAGGTCGGTTCGTTACCAATCGACTTAATGTTCGCCACTTGCAGGCACAAAAACACGATGGCGCACAGCGCAATCAGCATAAATGCCCCAACCCAGATTTCACTCTTCTTCGTTTGCATCGAATCAATTCCCAAACATCAGTGCTGTCAGCACGAAATCCAATCCCAACACCGCCAGTGACGAATGTACCACGGTACGCGTTGTTGCCCGGCTAATCCCTTCAGAGGTCGGTACCGCATCATAGCCGTTGAAGATGGCAATCCAGGTCACGGTAATGGCAAAAACCACACTCTTGATCAGGCAGTTGAGCAGGTCTTTTTTCCACTCTACCGCGCCCTGCATCGCCGACCAGAAGAAGCCGCTGTCAATGCCCTTCCAGTCCACGCCAACCACCGAGCCGCCCCAGATGCCCAGCGCGACAAAGATAAGCGTCAACAATGGCATACTGATCAAACCGGCCCAGAAACGCGGTGCGACAATACGTCGCAGCGGATCGACCGCCATCATTTCCAGGCTGGATATTTGCTCGGTCGCCTTCATCAGACCAATTTCGGCCGTCAGCGCGGAACCGGCTCGACCGGCAAACAACAGTGCGGTGACCACCGGGCCCAGTTCACGCAGCAGCGATAACGCCACCATCATGCCCAGACTGGCTTCGGCGCTGTAAGTGGTCAGCACCAGATAGCCCTGCAGGCCCAGCACCATGCCGATAAACACCCCGGAAACCATGATGATCAACAGCGACTGTACGCCCACGCTGTGCATTTGCTTGAGCAACAGCGGCCACTGCTTACGCGGTTCAGGCCGCCCGACCAGCGCGTTGAACAACATCAATCCGGCGCGCCCAAAGCTGGCGCTGGTGTTGATGCCACGGCGTCCTAACGACGCTAACGCCTGTAATAACATCAGCTTATTTACTCCCTAAACCTAACAGCTCGGCCTGATAATCGCCGGCCGGATAACGGAAAGGTACCGGCCCATCGGCAATACCATCCAGGAACTGGCGCACGCGCGCATCAGGATTGTTCTGTAATTCTTGCGCCGTGCCTTCGGCAATCACCCGATGATCGGCAACAATGTAAGCGTAGTCGGCGATGCTCAGCACCTCCGGTACGTCGTGCGAAACCACGATGCAGGTGATGCCCAGCGCGTGATTGAGCTCATCGATCAGCTTCACCAGCACGCCCATGGTGATCGGATCCTGGCCGACGAAAGGCTCATCGAACATGATCATCTCTGGGTCGAGCGCAATCGCCCGCGCCAACGCGGCACGCCGCGCCATACCGCCTGACAACTCATTGGGCATCAGCTCAGCCGCACCACGCAGCCCAACCGCCTCCAACTTCATCATCACCGTGCTACGCAGGATCGGCTCCGGCAAACGGCTGTGTTCACGCAGCGGATAAGCCACGTTTTCAAATACCGTCAGATCGGTAAACAGCGCGCCGGACTGGAACAGCATGCTCATTTTTTTGCGCGCTTCATACAGTTGATGGCGGGACAACGCGGGAATGTTATCGCCATCAAACCAGATCTCACCGCTGTCCGGTGCCAGCTGGCCGCCAATCAGACGCAGCAGCGTCGTTTTACCAATACCGGACGGCCCCATGATCGCTGTCACCTTGCCACGGGGAACCGTCAGGTTGATGTCTTCGAATATCAGTCGATCGCCGCGCGAGAAAGTCATGTCGCGAACTTCGACCAGATTCTCTGCCTTCTGGTGCATGTTAATGGATCCTTTACGGCTCATTTTTGCCAAATCTACCCGCGATGTTAAAGCAACGGGCGCAATGCGTCTCATCTTTACAAAAACTTACCGGCATTTCGCTACCAATGGTGCCATAGGTTTTACTTTTACGCGCCACCCGGTCAAAATTGGCGCCATAACGAAAAAAAACGAAAGTGTTCATATATTAGCCGGGAAATCCCGTTGCTGCGGCTTTAGCCTGCGCAACGGAGGGCAAAGCAAGATAGCCGAATTACGGCTTTTAACCAACGAACCGGGATAATTCCCAACAAAGGACCCTGCATGTTTCTCGCGATAGCTTTATTAATCGTTGGTTTATTTTTACTGGTATATGGTGCAGACCGCTTAGTTTACGGTGCTGCGGTCATTTCTCGTTCACTTGGTGTACCACCGCTGATTATCGGCATCACCATCGTCGGTATCGGCACCTCACTGCCGGAACTGTTTGTGTCGACCACCGCCGCGCTGAACGGGCAAATAGATATGGCGGTGGGGAACGTATTGGGTTCCAACATCACCAATATTTTACTGATCCTTGGCGTTGCCGCGTTGATCCACCCGCTGGCTGCGCGTTCCGAAGTATTGCGCCGCGAACTGCCGCTGATGTTGGCGGTCACAGTATTGTGCGGTTTTGTGCTGATGGACGGCACGCTGAGTCGGTTGGATGGCGTGGTGCTGTTGGCCGCCGCCGCCGTATTCATTCTGTTGATGTTGAAAATTGCCCGGCTGGCGCAGCGCGAAGGCAACGACAGCCTGACCGTGGAACAAATGGCCGAACTGCCGCAGGACAGCAGCAACACCGTGGCGGTGTTGTGGCTGGTGCTGGCCTTTATCATTCTGCCGCTGTCTTCCAAAATGGTGGTCGATAACGCCACGGTGATTGCGCACTATTTCGGCATGAGTGAGTTGGTGGTCGGTTTGACCATTATCGCTATCGGCACCAGCCTGCCGGAGCTGGCCACCTCCATTGCCGGGGCACTAAAGGGGGAGGATGATATGGCGATTGGTAATATCATCGGCTCCAACATTTTCAATACGGTGATCGTACTGGGCGTCCCCGCCCTGCTGTCTCCGGGCAGTGTTGATGGCGCCGCCTTCCACCGCGATTACTGGGTGATGCTGGCGGTCAGCATTGTGCTCAGCGCCCTGTGCATTGGGCGGAAACATCGTATCGGTCATCTGGCAGGCGCTCTGTTATTATGTGGTTTTATTGCGTATCTTGCGGTGCTGTTTTTTAACCCTTTCAATACTTTCGGCTAAACCGACGGGAATGAGCATGTCGAACATTCAGTTGCAACCAGGCTTTGATTTTCAGCAGGCAGGCAAAGAAGTGCTGCAGATTGAGCGTGACGGGCTGGCCCAGCTCGATCAATACATCAATGCAGACTTTACTCGCGCCTGTGAGTTGATCGCCGACTGCACCGGCAAAGTGGTGGTGATGGGCATGGGTAAATCCGGCCATATCGGCTGCAAGATTGCCGCCACCTTCGCCAGCACCGGTACGCCTTCGTTCTTTGTTCATCCTGCGGAAGCCAGCCACGGCGACCTCGGCATGGTGACCGCACAGGATATCGTACTCGCCATCTCCAATTCGGGTGAGTCCAACGAAATTCAGGCGCTGATCCCGGTATTGAAACGCCAGCAAATCCCGTTGATCTGCATGACCAACAATCCGGAAAGTTCGATGGGCAAAGCGGCGGATATTCATCTGTGCATTAAAGTGCCGCAGGAAGCCTGCCCGCTTGGCCTGGCGCCGACCACCAGCACCACCGCTACCCTGGTGATGGGCGATGCGTTAGCCGTCGCCCTGCTGAAGGCCCGTGGTTTTACGCCGGAAGATTTTGCACTGTCGCACCCAGGTGGCGCGCTGGGCCGCCGACTGCTGCTGCGCGTGAGCGACATCATGCACAGCGGCGATGAAATTCCCCACGTCAGTGCCGATGCTTCGCTACGTGATGCCCTGCTGGAAATCACCCGCAAAAATCTGGGCATGACGGTCATCTGTGACGATCTGATGAAGATCGCCGGTATCTTTACCGATGGTGACCTGCGGCGGATATTTGATATGGGTATCAATCTCAACGAAGCCAAGATTGTCGATGTCATGACGCTCGGCGGCGTGCGAGTGCGCCCGAACCTGCTGGCGGTAGACGCGCTGAACCTGATGCAGCAACGCCATATCACCGCAGTGCTGGTTGCCGATGGCGACCAATTGCTGGGTGTGGTACATATGCATGACATGCTGCGCGCCGGCGTCGTTTAATTATGGAAGAGAACTCAATGAGTCTGGTTGAAACCTGCTACGGGCCTGTAGAACAAGACGTCATGGCGCGTGCCAGCAAAATCCGCCTGCTGATTTGTGATGTCGATGGCGTGCTGTCAGACGGCCTGATCTTCATGGGCAACAACGGCGAAGAGTTAAAAGCCTTCAACGTACGTGACGGTTACGGCATCCGCTGCCTGAAAACCTCAGATATTGAAGTGGCGATCATCACCGGCCGCTCTGCCAAGCTGCTGGAAGATCGGGCAAAGACCCTCGGTATTGCCCACCTTTATCAGGGGCAATCCGATAAGCTTTTGGCCTTCCGCGAACTGTTGGATACACTGTCGCTAACGGCAGATCAGGTAGCCTATATTGGCGACGACCTGATTGACTGGCCGGTGATGGCGCAGGTTGGCCTGTCGGTTGCGGTGGCAGATGCACACCCGCTGCTGTTGCCACGCGCCCACTATATTACCCGCATTGCCGGCGGCCGCGGTGCGGTGCGCGAGCTGTGTGACATTATTCTTTTGGCTCAGAACAAGCTGGAGGACGCCAAAGGGCTGTCGATATGAGTAAAACCAAACTTTGGATCACCATCCTGCTGGCGGTGATCGCATTGGCGCTGATTGGCTGGAACATGACTGATGTCAATGACGATGCCGCGCCGGGACCGGCTAACAGCCAGGATCCGACTTATCAGAGCCAGCATACGGTCACCATAGTGTACAATCCGACCGGCAAGCTGAGCTACAAGCTGGTGGCGGAAGACGTCAAGTATTATACCGCCGATGAATTAAGCTGGTTTACCCAGCCGGTGATGACGCTGTTTGATGAAAACGCGGTGGCTACCTGGTCAGTTCGCGCCGATCGCGCCAAACTGACTAAAGACCGGATGCTGTATCTTTACGGCCATGTCGAGGTGAACAGCCTGACCACCACCTCACAGCTGGAAAAAATTAAAACGGACAATGCTCAGGTGAACCTGGTGACCCAGGATGTGGCTTCGGATGACGAAGTGACGCTCTACGGGACGAACTTCACCTCTAACGGCATGAAAATGCGTGGGAACCTGCGGGCCAAAACCGCTGAGCTGATTGATAAGGTTAAGACCAACTATGAAATTCAGAACCAACAAACAAAGCCGTAATCTGTTGATCGGCAGCTTGATTTTGGCCGCCAGCGCCCCAGCCTGGGCACTGAAGTCCGACTCCAACCAACCGGTGAGCATCGACTCGCTGAAACAGTCTCTGGATATGCAGAGCAACGTCAGCACCTTTACCGATAACGTGGTGATCAAGCAGGGCACTATCGATATCAAAGCGGACAAGGTGGTGGTGACCCGGCCGGGCGGCGATCAGAACAAGACTTATATCGAAGCCTTTGGTAATCCGGTCACCTTCTATCAGATGCAAGACAGCGGCAAGCCGGTAAAAGGCCATGCGCAGAAAGTCCGTTACGATGTGGCGTCGCAGTTGGTGACCCTGACCGGGAATGCCTATCTGGAACAGCTCGACAGCAACGTAAAAGGCGATCGCATCACCTATCTGGTGCAACAGCAGCAAATGCAGGCGTTCAGCGATAAAGGCAAACGCGTGACTACGGTTCTGGTACCGTCGCAGTTGCAAGACAAAAACGGGCAAAAGAAGAGTAACTAATCACCTATGGCTACACTCATCGCAGAAAACCTGGCGAAAGCCTACAAGGGCCGTAAAGTTGTTGAAGACGTCAGCCTGAAAGTGAAATCCGGCGAAATCGTCGGCCTGCTGGGGCCAAACGGCGCCGGCAAGACCACCACTTTCTACATGGTGGTCGGTATCGTTCAGCGTGATGCCGGACGTATCGTGATTGACGAAGAAGACATCAGTCTGCTGCCATTGCACGCCCGTGCGCGTCGTGGCATCGGCTATTTGCCGCAGGAAGCGTCGATCTTCCGCCGCCTCAGCGTGTATGACAACCTGATGGCCGTACTGGAGATCCGTGACGATCTCAGCAGTGAGCAGCGTGCAGACCGTGCGGTAGAGCTGATGGAAGAATTCCATATCACCCACCTGCGCGACAACCTGGGCCAGGCGCTGTCCGGTGGTGAACGCCGCCGCGTCGAGATCGCCCGTGCCCTGGCGGCTAACCCGAAATTCATCCTGTTGGATGAACCCTTCGCCGGGGTTGACCCGATTTCCGTTATCGACATTAAAAAAATTATCGAGCACTTGCGTGACAGCGGCCTGGGCGTGCTGATCACCGACCATAACGTGCGCGAAACGCTGGACGTGTGTGAACGCGCCTATATCGTCAGCCAGGGCAAACTGATTGCTCACGGCACGCCGGATGCTATTCTGGCCGATGAGCAGGTGAAACGCGTTTATCTGGGCGAAGAATTCCGCCTCTGAGTGCCAGCGCGTCCTGATGGACGACTGTTAACGGAAGTAGACTGAAGATTATGAAGCAAGGTTTGCAACTCAGGTTTAGCCAACAACTGGCCATGACCCCCCAGCTCCAGCAGGCTATCCGCCTGCTGCAGTTGTCCACGCTTGAGCTCCAGCAGGAGATACAGCTGGCGTTAGAGAGCAACCCATTGCTTGAACAGACCGATCTGCACGAAGAAGTCGACGCCAAAGAGACCGTCGAAACCGAAGGTTTGGATACCCGCGAGGCGCTGGAACAGAAGGACATGCCCGAAGAGCTGCCACTGGACGCCACCTGGGATGAAATCTACACCGCCGGTACGCCGTCCGGTACCCGTACCGATTACAGTGACGATGAACTGCCGGTGTATCAGGGCGAAACCACCCAGACCCTGCAGGACTACCTGATGTGGCAGGTGGATCTGACGCCGTTCTCCGATACCGATGCCGCTATCGCCACCTCGATCGTCGACGCCGTTGATGACACCGGCTATCTCACCGTGCCACTGGAAGACATTCTGGAGAGCATCGGTGACGAGAATGTGACAATGGACGAAGTCGAAGCGGTATTGAAGCGCGTACAGCGTTTTGATCCGGTTGGCGTCGCCGCGCGCGATCTGCGCGATTGTCTGCTGGTTCAGCTTTCCCAGTATGCCAAAGACACGCCATACCTGGCTGAAGCACGCCTGATCATCAGCGAACATCTGGACTTGCTGGCTAACCACGACTTTCGCAGCCTGATGCGAACAACCCGCTCAAAAGAAGATACACTGAAAGAAGCGATGCAGCTGATTCAGTCTCTCGATCCGCGTCCGGGCCAGTCGATCAATACCGGCGAATCCGAGTACGTGATCCCGGACGTGTTGGTGCGTAAGGTGCAAGATGTTTGGACGGTTGAGCTCAATAGCGACAGCATTCCACGCTTGAAGATCAACCAGCAGTACGCCGCAATGGGTAACAGCGCGCGTAACGACAGCGACGGCCAGTACATCCGCAGCAATCTGCAGGAAGCAAAATGGCTGATCAAAAGCCTGGAAAGCCGAAACGACACCCTGCTGAAAGTCTCACGCTGCATCGTCGAGCAGCAACAGGCGTTCTTTGAACAGGGTGCTGAATTTATGAAGCCCATGGTGTTGGCGGATATCGCCCAGGCCGTGGAGATGCATGAATCGACAATTTCACGCGTGACCACGCAGAAGTTTTTGCACAGTCCGCGCGGCATTTTCGAATTGAAATATTTCTTCTCCAGCCATGTGAATACCGACAGCGGAGGCGAAGCTTCCTCTACGGCGATCCGGGCAGTAGTGAAGAAAATGATCGCGGCGGAAAACCCCGCCAAACCGCTCAGCGACAGCAAGCTGGCTACCCTGCTCTCCGACCAGGGGATCATCGTGGCGCGGCGTACCGTCGCCAAGTACCGAGAGTCTTTGTCCATCCCGCCGTCCAACCAACGTAAACAGTTGGTTTGACCTCTATTGAGAAGGAAGACATTATGCAGCTCAACATTACCGGACACCACATCGAAATCACCGAACCTTTGCGTGAGTTCGTGAACACCAAGTTCGCTAAACTCGAACAGTATTTTGATCGCATAAATCAGGTGTATGTCGTTCTTAGTGTGGAAAAAGTGCAGCAGATTGCGGAAGCAACGGTGCACGTGAATGGAGGCGAGTTGCACGCCACCTCGGAAGACGAGAACATGTATGCCGCAATTGACAGCCTGATCGATAAGCTGGCACGTCAATTGAACAAACATAAAGACAAACTGAAACAACACTGACATTCTGGGCCGTTTCCGTCAGCGGGTACGGCTCAAACGTAGCCTCGGCCATCGGCGCGTTACCTGTATGGGTATCGCGCCGATAAGCCATCAAGGGTTAAACAAGGCGAAAAATCACCTCACAAGCCTCCTGCTTGCTGGTGTGGTTTTAAGTGAAGATGAGATGAACAACGAAACAATGCAATTAAGCTCGGTGTTAAACATCGAGTGCACCAGAAGTTCCGTCCATTGCACCAGCAAGAAACGGGCTTTGGAAATTATCAGCGAACTGGCCGCCAAGCAGCTCAACCTGTCACCACAGGTAGTGTTTGACGCGGTTCTCACCCGCGAGCGCATGGGCAGCACCGGTATCGGCAACGGTATCGCTATTCCCCACGGCAAACTGGAAGAGGACACACTGCGGGCCGTTGGCGTGTTTATCCGTCTCGACCAACCTATCGCCTTTGACGCCATTGATAACCAGCCGGTCGATCTGCTGTTCGCCTTACTGGTGCCGGCCGACCAATGTAAAACCCATTTGCATACCCTGTCGCTGGTCGCCAAGCGCCTGGCCGACAAAACCGTATGCCGCCGCCTGCGGGCAGCGCAAAGTGACGAAGAGCTTTACCAAATCATCACCGAGTAACGCCCGGCTGGCGTGACTTCCAGCCCGGATAACGATACTGTTTAGCCACGATGGATCCCGGTTCAGATCGGGATCATAAAGTTTCTAGCGGTGGCGATAAACGCCACTGAGATGCCAGGGGGAGTTGCCACATGGTGCTGATGATTGTCAGCGGCCGTTCCGGTTCAGGGAAATCCGTCGCCTTGCGGGCGTTGGAAGACATGGGTTTTTACTGCGTTGATAACCTGCCCGTGGTACTGCTGCCGCAGCTTGCCAATACGCTGGCGGAACGCAATAGCTCCGCTGCGGTAAGCATCGACGTGCGTAACATGCCGGAATCGCCGGAAGTGTTTGAATATGCGATGACCCAACTGCCGGACAGCTTTTCACCGCAGTTGCTGTTCCTCGACGCCGACCGTAATACGCTGATCCGCCGCTACAGTGATACTCGCCGTCTGCACCCGCTATCCAGCAAGAACCTGTCGCTGGAAAGCGCCATCGATGAAGAGAGCGACCTGCTTGAGCCACTGCGCTCCCGGGCCGATCTGATCATCGATACCTCGGAAATGTCGGTGCATGAGCTGGCCGAAATGCTGCGTACCCGCCTGTTGGGTAAACGCGAGCGCGAGCTGACCATGGTGTTCGAATCCTTCGGCTTTAAGCATGGCATCCCGATTGACGCCGACTACGTGTTCGACGTGCGTTTCCTGCCAAACCCACACTGGGATCCGAAACTGCGTCCGATGACCGGCCTGGATAAGCCCGTTGCCTCGTTCCTCGACCGTCACACTGAAGTGCATAACTTTATCTACCAGACCCGCAGCTATCTGGAACAGTGGTTGCCGATGCTGGAAACCAACAACCGCAGCTATCTGACGGTCGCCATTGGCTGTACCGGCGGTAAACACCGTTCAGTCTATGTAGCGGAACAGTTGGCCGACTACTTCCGCTCACGCGGCAAAAACGTGCAGTCACGCCACCGCACGCTGGAAAAACGCAAACAATGACGGTCAAGCAAACGGTTGAAATCAAAAATAAACTGGGCATGCACGCGCGCCCGGCGATGAAGCTGTTTGAGCTGGTGCAGAGCTTTGATGCCGAGGTGATGTTGCGCAATGACAGCGGCACCGAGGCCGAAGCCAGCAGCGTGATTGCGCTGCTGATGCTGGACTCCGCACAGGGCCGTCATATCGAAGTGGAAGCCACCGGCCCGGATGAAGCCAAGGCACTGGCCGCCGTGATCGAACTGATTAACTCCGGTTTTGACGAAGACTAACCGCCAGGGGCGCTGCATGCTGCGCCCTCTGACTTACACCCTATAATTCCCCACTAGATCCGGCTTAAACAGTCCAGCGCCACCGCTTTGAAACTGTCGAAATTATCACTGCCCAACAGGCGGCTCATCGAACGCTCGCGCACAAAGGTGACGAACAGCTCGTAAATCGCCATCGCCTCTTCGTAATCGCTCTTGCTGATCGCCAGCAGGAAAATCACATGGGCAACCTCGCCCTCTCCCCAGGCCACGCCCTGCGGCGCCAGCAGCGTCACTACCACGGTTTTTTTCGCCAACAGCCCCAGTGAGTGCGGCAGTGCAATCCCTTCGCCCAGCAGGGTAGAGACAATCGCCTCGCGTTCCACCACCGACGGATAAAAATCATCGCCGACGTAGCCTTCACGTTCAAGCTGGCTGCACACCTTCTGGAACAATTGCGCCTGAGTCAGCGGCTCGTTGACCAGCATAAAATGCTCGGCGTCGAAGAATTTCTCCAGCATATAGGGCTTGGTACGATCCACCAGCACCAACTTGCCCAGCTGTTCGAGCTGGTATTCGGTAGGGAACGGCGACATCACCACCACCGGCTTGTTCTTCTCGCTGACCCGCGCGTTGGAAATCACAAAGTCTTCGTCGATGTGGTTGAGCACCTCGTAATCACGCAGCGAAACGATGCGCGTCATCACCAGTTGCGGGTATTTACGTGCAATCTGCGCCTGGATCATACGTACCGTCGAGTTACCGGTATCGCACACCAGCATCACCTGCGGATGCCGCTCATAGCCGATGTTGTAATGCCGCTCCAGCCCAACGCCAATGTGCAGCACCAGATAGCCGATCTCGTTTTCGCTCAGGGTATAAGGCGTGTATTTCCCCCAGCTGGAGACCGCGGCCAGCGTCACATCATAGGCCATCGGGTAGTGCTGTTTAATGTTCGCCAACAGCGGGTTGGGAATATTAATCTGGTACTTCACCCGGGTGATCATGGTCTTGATATGGGTCAGCAGATCGGCGCGCAGCTGCTTGTCGCCCTGCAGGTTGTAGTTATAGTGCGCGTTGATGTACGAAAGGATGTAATCCACCAGCGCTTCTTCGTCATCGGCATTGATCTCGGTCGGCTGTACCTCCTGCACCCGCCGCGCGGCGATATTCACCCGCAGATAGGCCTCCTCCGCCATCGACACCTCTTTGCCGCTGGCTTTGCGCAGCTCCCCCGCCAGCCAGGTCGATACCTTGCGCACCGCGTCATCGCCGTCCTCAACGTCAAAGTCCGGCAGCGGATAACCGTCGGTAATGCGCCGCAGCGCCACCGCACAGTAGAAAATCAGATATTGCTCGCCTTCGTCGGTCAGGCGGATGGCATATTGCGACAGCAACGGATGCAACAGCCCGGCAAAGTTCCCCACCTGCGGTTGCAGCAGGATCTCATTGTTGAGCAGCGGATTCTCGGTGTCGGCCAGGTGCAACTGGAATAACAGATCCGTCAGACAGGCGCGGATCGCCATCTCCGAACCAAACAGCTTCATGCCGTAGCGCGGTTTGGTTTCAATGGTCAACTGGTAGTGCGCCAGGCGCTCTCTCACCTCAGCCATGTCGTTTTGCAGCGTACCGCGGCTGACAAACCATTCATCGGCTAAATCTTCAAGCTTCAGAGAAAAGGCTGAGGTCAAAAAACGAATCAGCAGATAGTGCACCCGTTCCTGCGCACTGCGTGGCGTAGCGTGTTTTTTACGTTCCCGATGCTGCAGGGCGCTGAACAGCACGGCATCATCGACCTGCAGGCGATAGCCCGCCCCACGGCTATGCACAAAGTGGGCGCCGTATTTTTCCAGAATATCGTTCAGCGCGGTGATGTCGGCGCGCACGGTTCGGGTGGACACCGCAAAGCGCTTCGCCAGCTCATCCTGGGGCAAAGTCTCAGATTGCAGAGCATCGAACAGATAGGCCAAACGCGGGTAGGGAAATCGCACCATTCTCTTTCCGTCAATTAAGGTGCCCGCCTGGGGAATCAGGCGGGCAACGGGTTACTTCGCCACCGGCAAGAACACCATTTGCGAGGGGCTGCCCACCGGCGTATAGCCTTCAACAAAGCTGAGTTTGCCGCTGGCCTTGTCTACGCTGAAGCGGGTGACGTTATCGCTGCGTTGGTTCATTGCATACAGATAATGTCCGTCCGGACTTAGCGTCAACGAGCGTGGATAATCGCCGCGCGTCCAGGTTTCCGCCACCGACTGCAGTTCACCGTCACTGCCGACGCTGAACTGCGCGATGCTGTTATGCAGCCGGTTGGCAACATACAGATTTTTGCCGTCTTCGCTGAGAACCAGACCGGCAGCAAAGTTGGTGCCCTTATAGTCGGCGGGCAGCGAGGAGACGACATGTAACTGTTTCAGAGTACCTTTTTGGTTATCAAAACGGTAGCTGGTCAGCGTCGAGGCCTCTTCGTTCACCAGCAGCACAGTTTTACCGTCCGGATGGAATACAAAGTGACGCGGACCGGCACCCGCGGAAGACGCGGCGACCCACGGTGGATCGTTCGGCGTCAGCGTGCCGCTGGTATCGTCAAAGCGCCACTGGTAGATCCGATCCAGCCCCAGATCGGTGGAGAATACAAACTTGCCGCTCGGATCGCTGGCGATCATATGTGCATGCGGCCCATTGTGATCGCTGATGGCGAAACTGCCCTCCACCGCGCCTTCTGGCTTGCCGGCCCCTGCCGGCCCCTGCTGTTGCTGCACCGAACTGGCGTTGCCCAGCTTGCCGTCGCTCTCGATCGGGAAGGCGGCCACGGTGCCGCTGACGTAGTTCGCTACCAGCAGATAACGGCCGTTTGGCGTAGGAGAAAGGTAAACCGGCCCCGCGCCTTGTGAATCGACCTGGTTCAGCTGCGTCAAATTGCCATCGGATGGATTGATACGGTAAGCGATAATGCCGCCGTGTTTAGTGCCGTTAAAATTTGCCACTTCGCTGGCGACATACAGCGTCTGGCCTTTGGCATCCACGGTGAGCTGCGCCGGATTGCCCTGTTTGCTGACCAGCGTTCTGGCGCTCAGCGCTCCGCTGGCCGGGTCAACCTGCACCCGGTAAACGCCTTCACCGTTGGGATTATAGGTACCGATATAAGCGAAATGAGATGACGTAGATTTCATTGCATCCTCAGCATGCAGCGCCGGGCTGGACATCGCCAGTAGCGCCAGGGTTAACGCGGTGCGTAGGGTTGGAGACTGCCAGTTTCGCATAGTTATCCTGATTATAGATAGCGGCGCGGTGTGCCCGCGCCTGTGGATACAGAGCCTGTCGCCTCCCTGCCTTACGTCATCCGATAATGCGTTTATCCCACCAGCTTTTTGGTGATTGCCAGCAGGGTTTTGACGTCCTGTGGGCGGGTATTGCCTGTGGCTGAATCAATGATTGAGCTGTAGATATGCGGGATCACCCGTTTCACACCGGCGGCCAGTGCGATCTCGACGATCGGCTCGAAGTTTTCCAGATCGATACCGCCGGTCGGCTCCAGCATAAAATCATGCTCGGCGCAGGCCTGGGCCACATACTGGTATTCTTCTTTGCATGCCAGCCCACCCATCGGGAAATACTTGATTGAGCTGCCGCCCATGTCTTTTAGCAGGGCGATGGCAGTTTCCACCGGCACAATGCCGTCTGGCGCAGCGGCGCTCAGTGGGCCCGTCGAGATCTTCACCCAGCCGACGCGGCCGGTAGGCGACACCAGACCGTTCACCACGCTGTCATTTTGCCCCAACAGCGCGCGGCTGGCCCCGACACCGGTAAACACCTGGTTCACGTGCTGTGGTTGCACCCGTTGGGAAATCAGGCTGACCATCGTCGATTGTTTCGGATCGCCCGCGCCCAATCCTACTGACAGCGCATTTTCAATCAGCCGTGCATAGTGCTGCATGTCAGCCACCGCACTGTCGACGTCCGGGTAGTTCTTGGAGAGAACGCCCACCAGCACATGCCCTTCCGCTGCCGAATAGATGTCCTGCGCATTGTCTTTCGAGCCGGCCAATACGTTGAGGCACACGCGATCGCGATAGTAGTTAGGTTGCAGCTTCATGCTTGTTTCTCCGTAAACAGATTTTTAATACAGGTGAAGACGGTCATCAGCTGTTGTTGGTCAACGCTGCGCACGTCCACTTCAATCTTGCCTTCGTTGGCCTTATAGCCACGGAAGTAGATGGCGATCTCGCCGGTTTTCAGCGCCTGCACAATGTCGTAGGTCGAACGCCCGAGCACCGCTTCGTCAAAGGTGATTTCCGCCCGCGCAATGTCGCGGCCGGCGCTGTCCCAGACGGTTTTGGCGCTGATGCCGGTCAGGGTGTTCAGACTGTCGATAAACGGCGTCATTCTTTCTACCATTTGCTGGCCGGTGGTTTTCTCCAGCGTCAGATAGCTTTCGATCGCCTGCGTCAGACCGAGGATGCCCTCTTTGCCGACCTTCATCGCCCGGCCGATGCCGCCGGATTGCAGCTTCACCCATTCAACGTATTGCTTCTTGCCGATCACCAACCCACTGGTTGGCCCTTCGATGGCTTTGGCGCCGCTGTAAACCACCAGGTCGGCCCCCATCTGGTAGTAGCACAGCAAATCTTCTTCCGCCGCGGCGTCGACGATCAATGGCAGGTTATGTTTGCGCGCCACCACCACCGCCTGTTCAACGGAAAGAATGCTTTTCTGCACGCAGTGGTGCGACTTGATGTAGAGAATAGCGGCGGTCTGCGGCGTAATGCAGGCTTCGAGCTGCTCGGCAGAACACTCGTTGGCGTAGCCCGCTTCGACCACCTTGCCGCCCCCCAGTGCGACCATGGTGTCCACTGGCGCGCCAAAGTTAACGTTATGGCCACGCGGCAGCACAATCTCACGCGGAACGGTGATCGGCGCGGAGTGCAGATTCACCAGCAGGTTGGCGTTATCTTTGACGATCAGGGCCGCCACCGACTGGGCGATGCCCGCCGAGGCGCAGGAAACGATCACCGCATCTTCGACGTTCAGCAGGTTGGCAATGTAGGCACCGGTCTTGTCGACCAGATCCTTGATTTCAAAATAGTGATTCAGGCCGTAGTCAACGGCGTCAATGACGTCCTGACGTGGCGTGGACACGCCGAGCATGGTCATACGACCGGAAGTGTTAATGACCTGCTTTAAATTATATTTTTCATAAATCGAAGACATGAGCGGCTTTCCCTTCATCGGTTAATAGGATTTCCCCGGCCACCACGGCGGCCAGCGGAACCAGCAACTGTTGGCCGGTGGCTGATTGCCCTTCTGAGTCGGCAAATACCTGCGGCCCCTGGCGGAGATCAAACAGGGTGAAATCGGCATCGCAGCCCACGTCGAGCCGGCCCTTGTTGACCAGGCGCAGCGCCGAGGCGGCGTTCTCGGTCACGCAGGCGATCACCTGCGGCAGCGACAGCCCGACGCTGAAGAATTTGGACATCACCGTCGCCAGGCTGTGTACCGGCCCGGCCATGCGGTTGCGGCAATAAATATCGGAACTGATGGTATGCGGCAAAATGCCCAGCGCAATCGCCTGCCGGGCGACTTCAAAGCTGAAACTGGCGGTACCGTGACCAACGTCAAGCAACACGCCGCGCTGCAGCGCACGCTGGATAGACTCACGCAGCGTGCCCGCCGGGGTCAGAATGCGGTTCGGTTTGCCGTTGTAGCAGTGGGTGATAATGTCACCACGGGTCAGCAGATCGGCGATCTCGTCCAGATCCGGCGGGTTATTGCCGATATGCACCATCAGTGGCAATAGGTTGTTTTCCTGCTGGATCTCTTTGGCGAGTACCAGCGGCCGAGTGCCATTCTGCCCAACCACGCTGCTGCTCATACGCGCCTTGATGCCGATGATAAAACCCGGGTGGTCGCCAATGGCCTGGCTGACTTTCTGCTTATCGATATCCGCCAGATCGGCCAGTTCGTTCTGCCGCAGCAGGCCAATACGTGAAATATTCAGGAAGGCGAAGACGTTGGTTTTGGCACTGCGTGTCAACGCATAAAACGCATCGATATCGTCGGTGCCGGTGCTACCGGCGTCGACCACCGTGGTGACTCCGCAGGAGGCGCCGACCAAATCCGGTTGGTCGTGGTAAATCGGCGAAGAGGGGTAACAGTGCACGTGGGAATCGATCCAACCCGCGCTCAGGTGGTGCTGACCCGCCAGATCCCAGAGCCGATGAGCACTAACGTCGTCAGCCAACTGCCCTACCTCGGCAATCTTGCCATCCTGCACCGCCAAATCGACCAACTGGCCATCCGCCAGTCTGGCGCGTCTGATCACTAAGTCATACATACTGCATTACTCCTTTTCAAGCAGGGGAGCGGCGAACCGCTCCCCGACAATCACAGTCGCATTTAAGCGATGGCTACCGGGAAAATAGCCCCTAACAGCATCGCCCCGAGGATCGCCCCGCCGGTGATTGGCTTATTCCAGATATAGAACAGCAGTGCGCCGAGCAGTGAACCAATGCCAATAGGGATCGAGGCGGTCATCGCAGACAGGATGATCAACGGCCCCAGGAAGCGGCCGGAGGAGTTACCGGCCCCCATCATCACGTCCGCCCCGTAGGTGGAGTTGCTCTGATTGATGGTGAATTTACGCGCCAGAATGATCAGGTAGCCAATCGCCAGACCAATCACCAGACCCGTTATCAGCGAGGCAGCAAAGTTGGCGACCGGGAAGATAATCCCCGCCCCCAGCAGCAGTGCCGGCACCCCCAACCCTACACCGGTCTGGATCGCACCGCCGATGTCCAGGATCCCCACCAGCGAGCCTTCGATGATGCGCGCAAACAGGAAGCTGGCACCGAATGCCGCCACCGCGCCATAAACGCCGGTATCCATTCCTGCCCGCAGCATGGATACGAAGGCCACTTCGTTAAAGGCACCGATGCCGTACAGGTAGTACATGTGCGTCCCGGCGAACACGCCGGAAGAGAGCAGGCCAACAAAAATCGGGAATGACCAGTCGGCATACCAGAAGCCTTTTTGGGTTTGTTCTTCCATCATCCAGCTCCTTATTTACCGCTCAGGGTATTGTGAATGGCATCCAGCCAGCCCGGCACGCCGAGGCTGAAGGACTCGAGGACTTTCATATCGAAGCCGCGGAAGAAACCGCTCAGCACGAACAACAGCACGATCACCGCCATCATGATCTTGGTGATTTTGTTCCAGCCACTCTCTTCCACGCCTTTACCGATCAGGATACCCAGCACCAGACCCGGTACGGCGTTACCCATGATCAACTGCGCCAGGCCGCCGAAGATGGTGCCCCAGAAGCCGGAGCGACGCCCGGCGTCGATCGCCGCCAGCCAGAAGATCACCGGCATCACGGTGTTCACCAGCAGGTTAGCGGCCGGTACCAACACTTTAATCGCCGTGACCTGCAGCGCAGCAGGCACTGCGGAGGCGGTGGTATTGAGGAAGGCCACCACCAGCATGCCGATAATGCCGCAGGCGATAGCCATTTTTTTCGGATCGTGCAGCGTTTGCGCCAGGTTGCGGTTTTTGACCATCAACGCCGCTGCCCCCCAATGTGGGATGATGCGGTGGTCAACGTCCTGCGTGAAGGCCCCCGCCGCCACGGAAGACGCCCAGGCGTTGAAGAAGAAGCCCAGACCGAATGAGAAATGGGAAGCCGGATCGCCCTCGCAGGAGTTCAGCTCGCCCAGGGTGCGGAAAGCGCCCATGCCCTGTGTGGTCGGAGCATGGAACATACGTGCGGCGCCGGCCCCTACGCCAACCCCCACCAGTCCGCCTATAATAAGCGACTTAAATAAGATGATTAAAAACATCAGTATACCCTTTGATTTATGCTAACGTTTTTATTTCGCGACGAAGACAACTTTTTCTGTATTGATGATTGTCACGTTCACGGTTATTTCCAGAGTAACGGAATAGTTCTTTCTTTCGCGCGGCAGAAAGAAGAACAGAAACTTTTCTTTTGTTATTTTCTCTTCCGCTTTTAATACGCTGACATCCTGCGGTTCAATACGCAGCAGAATATTACTGGTGGATTTTAATACCGCGCCCTGCACATTGGCCAAGGCGGAAGCAAAAGCTTTCGCTTTGCTGTCGCCCTTACCCTCCACCTTTACCGACGTTGTATATTGCTCTTTCATTACGGATTGCCGTGTTTTTTAACGTAGGCTTCAACCAGCCTCTGGCCCAGTTCTTCTTTATCCATAAAACCGAAACCCAACACGGTGCAGCCTTCGTTAATTGCCGTCACGCCTTCATCAATCGAGCGCATGCCGTATTTGGCTTTATAGCCGTATTTGGTCTGAGCGGTAATCGCCCCAGCGCCGCCGCTGCCGCAGAAAGAAATACCCAACTGCGCGCCTTCCGCTTTCATCACGTCGCCGAGCTTCATGTCTGCCGCTACGCCTGGGATCACAATGGCTTTTCCGCCTGCGTTTTCAATGCCCTGACCCACTTTCTGACCTTTACCCAAACGATCGCCAATCACTACGGTAATCTGACCCATGGTATTTCTCCTGATTAAATTAATTCGTTAACTGCTATTGGTTATTATCTTTTGCCACTTCAAAATGTACGGAAAGCAAATAAGCTTCTTCTATCGGTAGAGTGCTAAAGGGATCCACGACTCTTTCCGCCATTTTCATTGATTCCTCTGAGATTTCATCAAACAACGATTTATCCACCTCAGGCAAAGGCTCACCGGTTATTGAGCGTAGCACCATGGCACGAATATGCGATTCCAGCATCTGTTGCTGTACGGCATTGGTATAAATGCCTTCTGCGCTCAGCATCGCGGTAATATCAGCCAGTACCTGCTCGGTTATCGCCCCGGCCTGACTGATATCGGGTTGCTCACTATTTTCTCTCGCAGCAGATCCATCATTCACTTTTCAGTACCCCTAGATCCAAACATGATTCTGTCAATCGCATAGCGCATCACCTGAATAACCCGCCTTCTCTGATGCCTTTACCCTAACCCCGGGAAGATTTTCTGTGTAGCGTGTTTTTTTCCAGTTGGAAGTGGAAATTCAGTGACCGTCAGGGATCCATTTCGCAAAATAGGCATTTGCCAGATAATTCAATTAAATTACAAAAAGATAACACCACAAACTGTTTCCAGTTCGCGCAGCGGTGGTGAAAAGCTTCGTGATCGGGATCTCTTTCTTTTCCCCGCTTAACCGCCTACTATCGGTAAGACAATTCGACATCAACAACACCCCCCGCTCCTCTGGCGCGGGGGGTGTTGCTTTTGTGCTGTTTTTCCGAATTTATGGGCGCGTAACTGAACTGAACCCCAAATGTT